>DAMABW010000505.1:0-3531 GCA_031999925.1 Massilia sp.
GGAGCCCGGCACTGATCGTGCTCTGCCTGGGCGTGGGGCTGTATTTTTCGCTGCGCTCGCGCTTCCTGCAGGTGCGCCACGTGCGCGAGATGACGCGCCTGATGTTCGAAGGTAAAAGCTCGGAGCAGGGCGTCTCGTCGTTCCAGGCGCTGACCATGACCCTGGCCGGCCGCGTCGGCACCGGCAACATCGCCGGCGTCGCCACCGCGATCACCTTCGGCGGCCCCGGCGCCGTGTTCTGGATGTGGGCCGTGGCCTTCCTCGGCGCCAGCTCGGCCTTTGTCGAGTCGACCCTGGGCCAGGTCTACAAGGAGCAGATCGCCAAGGAATACCGCGGCGGTCCGGCCTTCTACATCGAGAAGGGCCTGGGCATGAAGTGGTATGCGCTCACCTTCGCCTTCGCCACCATCCTCGCCACCGGCCTGCTGCTGCCGGGCGTGCAGGCCAATTCCATTGCCGAAGGCCTGCAGACCGCGATCGGCATCGACCGCAACGTCACCGCGGCGCTGCTGGCGATCGCGCTCGGCTTCATCATCTTCGGCGGCGTCAAGCGCATCGCCACCTTTGCCGAAGTCATCGTGCCCTTCATGGCGCTCGGCTACATCATCGTCGCCTGCGTCATCATCTTCCTGAACCTGGGCCAGCTGCCGGGCGTATTGAAGCTGATCTTCAGCTCGGCCTTCGGCCTGGACGCGGGCTTCGGCGCCATCATCGGCATGGCCATCCAGTGGGGCGT
This sequence comes from Massilia sp., assembly GCA_031999925.1. Classification (GTDB taxonomy): domain Bacteria; phylum Pseudomonadota; class Gammaproteobacteria; order Burkholderiales; family Burkholderiaceae_D; genus Telluria. The sequence continues at coordinate 737 of DAMABW010000505.1, forward strand.
GAAGCGCGGCGTGTACTCGAACGAAGCCGGCCAGGGCACCGGCCCGCACGCCTCGTCGGCGGCGGAAGTGAGCCACCCGGCCAAGCAGGGCCTGGTGCAGGGCTTCTCGGTGTATGTCGACACCCTGTTCGTGTGCTCGGCCACGGCCTTCATGCTCTTGATTACCGGCCAGTACAACGTCGAAGGCCCGAACGGCGTGGCGATGTACACCGGCGTGCAGGGCGTGGCGAGCGGTCCGGGCTATGTGCAGGTCGCGCTGGAAAACGTGATGCCGGGCTTCGGCGCGATCTTCGTGGCGGTGGCGCTGCTGTTCTTCGCGTTTACCACCATCGTCGCCTACTACTACATCGCCGAAACGAACATCGCCTACATCGACCGCCATGCGCGCCATCCGTGGCTGAAGTTCGCGCTGAAAGTGGCGATCATCGCCGCCACCGTCTACGGCACCGTCAAGACCGCCGACCTGGCCTGGGCCCTGGGCGACATCGGTGTCGGCCTGATGGCCTGGCTGAACCTGGTGGCCATCATCCTGCTGCGTAACGTGGCCTTCAAGTGCCTGCGCGACTACGAGACGCAGAAGAAGCTGGGCAAGGACCCGCAGTTCGATCCGCTGGCGCTGGGGATCGCGAATGCGCACTACTGGGAACAGCGCGTGGCCGAGGGCAAGCGTACCAGTGCGAAGGATGTGGACTTGACCAGCTAAGCCCGCGCAACAGGCGCAACAGGCAGGACGACGGCAGCTGCGGCTGCCGTCATTTTTTCAGGTCGCTCACACGCCTGGCCTTGCCGACGCCGGCCAGGATCGCCGCCAGCTGCGCGGTATCGGCCGGCTTCACCAGGTGGTGGTCGAAGCCGGCGGCCAGGGCCTTGCGGCGGTCGCTGTCGTGGCCGTAGCCGGTGACGGCGATCAGCACCGCATGCTGCGTTTGCGCTTGCGCGCGCAGGCGCGCGGCCAGTTCGTAGCCGTCGATGTCGGGCAGGCCGATGTCGAGGATGCAGACGTCCGGCCGTTCGTCCCGCGCCCGCGCCAGCGCGGCCAGCGAGCCGTGTTCGACCTGCACCCGGTGCCCGTAGGTTTCCAGCACCATGGCCAGCATCGCCGCGGCGTCGGCATTGTCGTCGACCACCAGCACGCGCAGGCCTTGGCCGGACGGTGCGGCGGCCGCATCGGCCGTCTCGCTCGGCCCCGACGCTGCCGCTGCCTGCAAGCGCGGCAGGCAGACCCGGAAGCGGCTGCCCTGGCCGATTCCAGGGCTGTCGCACGTGACGCCCCCGCCGTGCAGCTCGACCAGGCTTTTCACCAGCGCCAGTCCCAGCCCCAGGCCGCCGGCCGCGCGGTCCGAGGTGCGTTCGGCCTGGGCGAACAGATCGAAGGCGCGCGCCGCCAGTTCGGGCGACATGCCGATGCCATTGTCGGCCACCTCGATGACCACATCGTCGGCGCGCACTTCCGAGGTAAGGCTGATGCGGCCGCCTTCGTCGGTGTACTTGGCGGCGTTGTTCAGGATATTCGCGAGCACCTGCACCAGGCGCTGGCGGTCGCCCAGGACCACGGTGGTATCCGGCGCGATGTGCGAATGCAGGTGGTGGCGGCGCTTTTGCATCAACGGCGCCACCTGCTCGATGGCGTCGGCGAGCACGTGGCGGATGTCGACCGGCGCCATGTCGAGTTCCACCAGGCCACGCGTGACCCGCGAGACATCCAGCAAATCGTCGATCAGGTGGGTCATGTGGTCGACCTGGCGCCCGATGATCTGGCTGGTGTGGCGCACCCGTTCGTCGTCGAGCCGGCCCAGGCGCAGCAGGTGGGCGGCGGCGCCGATCGGGGCCAGCGGGTTGCGCAGTTCGTGGGCCAGCATGGCCAGGAATTCGTCCTTGCGGCGGTCGGCCTCGCGCAGCTTTTCCTCGCCCGCCTTGCGCTTGCCGATGTCGCGGAAGAAGAGCGCCAGCCGGTCCTCGGGCAGCGGATAGGCGCGCAGCTCGACCCAGGCGCCGGCGCCTTCGCCCATGCTGCGGAAATACTCGAAGGTCTCCGGCTGCCGGCTCGCGCGCACGCGCCGGTACAGCGCCTCCACCGGGCTGCCGACCAGCTCGGGCAAGACCGACCACAGCGTGCGCCCGAGCAGCTCGGCGTGCGGGCGCTGCGACAGGCGGGCGCCGATCTCGTTGACCCGCAACAGGGTCCAGTCGCTGTCGAGCAGGGCGAAGCCTTCGGTCATGTTGTCGAAGATCTGCTGGCTTTGGTCGCGCTCGGCGCGCAGCGTGGCTTGCACGCGCACGCTCTCGAGGGCGAACCAGGTGCGGTCGACCATGTCTTCGGCCAGGGCCACCTGTTCCGGCGTCCAGTGGTGGGGGCGGTCGTCGTGCACGCTCAGCACGGCCTGCAGGCGGCCATCCTTCATCAGGGGGATGCCGAGGGCCGCGCCCATGCCGGCGGCGCGGTAGGCGGCGGCATGCGGCGCGGTGGCGGCGTCGCGCGTGATGTCGTCCAGGACCAGGTTGCGGCCGGCGCGCAGCAAATCGACCGCGGCCACGCCGAAGTCGTCGAGGCGCAGGCGCACGCCGTCCATCGAGGCCATGCTGCCGTCGGTCCAGTCGGGCTGCATGTGGATCCAGGTGCCGCTCGGATCGGTTTCGCCGTAGACCACGCGCTTGCCGCCGACTTCCTTGCCGAGCAGTTCGCTGGCGGCGGCCGTGACTTCGGCCGGATCGGCCAGGGGCCGGATGCGGTCGGCCAGGGCCAGCTGGAAGGCGTGGCGCCGGCCCGCCGTCTCCAGCGCCTCGAACAGCTGGCG
>DAMABW010000506.1:0-3511 GCA_031999925.1 Massilia sp.
GGCAGTAGGCCTTCCACCAGCGCCACGCCGAAGCCTACGAGCGCCTCTTGATCGACGTGGTGCGCGGCCGCCTGACCCACTTCATGCGCCGCGACGAGCTGGAAGCGGCCTGGGACTGGGCCGACCCGATCATCGAAGGCTGGAAGACCCTGGGCGAAAAGCCGCAGCAGTACGCCGCAGGCTCCTGGGGCCCGGCCGCGTCGTTCGCCCTGCTGGCGCGCGACGGCTTCGCCTGGTTCGAATAAACCGTTAGGGCCGGTATTGCCCGGCGCTGACCTTTTCCAGCCATTCGACGTTCTTGCCGTCGCGGGTGGCAGTGAGGGCGATGTGGCTCATCGCGGTGGTGGGCGTGGCGCCATGCCAGTGCTTGACGCCGGGCGGGCACCAGACGGCGTCGCCGGCGTGCACCTCCTCGACCGGACCGCCCTCGGCCTGGGTCCAGCCCGTCCCTTTCGTGACGATCAGGTACTGGCCGGCCGGGTGCGTATGCCAGGCCGAGCGCGCGCCGGGCTCGAAATTCACCGTGGCCGCGCTGAAGCTGCCCTGCGCGCCGGCCGGGAACAGCGGATCGACGCGCACCTTGCCGTCGAAGTTGGCGGCGGGGCCGTTCGAGGACGGCGTGGCGCCGGCGCGGAAGATGGTTTGCGTGGCGGGCTTCGCGTCCTGCGCCTGCGATGCGCCACAGACGGCGGCAAGCAAGGCCGCCAGCGCCAGGTGTCGATGGTTCAATCCGATCTCCTTGTTAATGTGGTCATGGGCAGACTCTAGCCCCTGCCCTGCCGCATGCCTAGATGGCACGGCCGCTAGGGCTTATGAGCCTCATTCATGAATCGAGCGCCGGCATGTGCAGCACACGCAGGTAGAATCGCCGCATCACCCTGCCAGGAACAACGATGCAGCACAACTTCAACGACCTGCTGGCCTTTGTCGCCGTCGCGCGCGAAGGCAGCTTCACGCACGCGGCGGCCCAGCTCGGGGTGTCGCAGTCGGCGCTGAGCCACACCATCCGCAGCCTCGAGGCCAGGCTCGGCATCCGCCTGCTGACGCGCACCACGCGCAGCGTCTCGGCCACCGACGCCGGCCAACGCCTGCTGGCAAGCGTGGCGCCGCGCTTCGACGAGATCCTGGCGGAAGTGGCGGCCCTGAGCGAACTGCGCGACAAGCCGGCCGGCACGGTGCGCATTTCGGCCGCCGAACACGCGGCCGATACCGTCATCTGGCCGCGCCTGGAGCGCTTCCTGCCGTCGTATCCCGACATCCATGTCGAGGTGACGGTGGAATACGGGATGATCGACATCGTCGCCAACCGCTACGACGCCGGCGTGTGTTTGGGCGACCAGGTGGCCAAGGACATGATCGCGGTGCGCATCGCGCCCGACCTGAACATGGCGGTGGTCGGCGCGCCGGCCTACTTCGCCAACCACCCCATTCCGGCCACCCCGCACGAACTCACGGCACACAACTGCATCAACCTGCGCCTGACCACCTATGGCGGCCTGTATGCCTGGGAGTTCGAAAAGGACGGGCAGGCGCTGAACGTGCGCGTGCAGGGCCAGCTGGTCTACAACAGCAGCCGCCCGATGCTGCGCGCGGCGCTGGCCGGCTTCGGCCTGGCCTGCATACCCGAGGACATCGCGCGCGAACACATCGAGGCCGGTCGCCTGGTCCACGTGCTGGCGGACTGGATGCCCACTTTCCCCGGCTACCACCTCTACTATCCTAGCCGCCGGCAGTCATCGCCTGCGATGTCGCTGGTGATCGACGCCCTGCGCTACCGGCCTTGAGGCGCGGCCGCCGCGCTTATTTGCCGACCAGCTTCTGCAGATGGCTCGGGTAGCGCGCGCCTTCCACCGGCACGGCGGCGATTGACGCTTCGATCCCGGCCACGTCGGCGGCGCTGAGCGCCACCTCGGCCGCGCCGATGTTTTCTTCCAGCCGGTGCAGCTTGGTGGTGCCGGGAATCGGCACGATCCAGGGTTTGCGCGCCAGCAGCCAGGCCAGCGCGATCTGGGCCGGCGTCACGCCCTTCTGCGCCGCCAGCGCCTTGACGACCTCCACCACGCGCGTGTTGGCCTTGCGCGCCTCGACCGAGAAGCGCGGCACCGTGTTGCGGAAGTCGCTGCTGTCAAACGACGTGTTCTCGTCGATGGCGCCGGTGAGAAAACCCTTGCCGAGCGGGCTGAAGGGCACGAAGCCGATGCCCAGTTCTTCCAGCACCGGCAGCACCTCGGCTTCCGGCTCGCGCCACCAGAGCGAGTATTCGCTTTGCAGCGCGGCCACCGGTTGCACGGCGTGTGCGCGGCGGATGCTGTCCACGCCGGCTTCCGACAGGCCGAAGTGCCCGACCTTGCCCGCGCGGACCAGGTCGGCCACGGCGCCGGCCACGTCTTCGATCGGCACGTTCGGATCGACCCGGTGTTGGTAGAACAAGTCGATGCGCTCGGTGCGCAGGTTCTTCAGCGAAGCCTCGGCCACGGCGCGGATGCGTTCGGGGCGGCTGTCCAGGCCGGCGCCCGGCACGCCGTCGCGAAAGCCAAACTTGGTGGCGATGACCACCTGGTCGCGCACCGGCGCCAAGGCTTCGCCGACGATCTGTTCGTTGATAGCGCCATAGGCTTCGGCGGTGTCGAAGAAGGTGACGCCGCGCTCATGGGCGGCGCGGATCAGCGCCACCGCGTCGCGCGTGCCGGTGGCCGGGCCGTAGCCGAAGCTCAGGCCCATGCAGCCCAGGCCGATGGCCGATACGTTCAAGTTACCCAGTGTGCGTTGTTGCATATGCGTCCCCAATCGATCAGGCCGGCGCCAGTGCGCCGAAACGGTAAGCGGCGGTCACGCCGCCATCCATCAGGAAGTCGCTGCCGGTGATGAAGCCGCCGTCCGGTCCCATCAACAGCGCGGCAACGGTTGCCACTTCGGCCGCCGTGCCGACCCGCCCTGCGGCCGAGACCTCGATCATGCGGCGGTAACCTGGGCCGCGCGGGCCGGCGAATTCGTCCTGCGCCAAGGGCATGAAGATGATCCCGGGGCTGATGGTGTTGATGCGCGCGCCGCGTTCGCCCCAGCGCACTGCTTCGGCCATCACGCGCAAGGCATTGCCGCGCTTCGACAGCTGGTAGGCGTGCAGCGGGTCCGTTACCTGATCCGGCGCCAGCAGCGGCAGCGCGAGCAGTTCTTCGGCCGGTGTCAGCGCCAGCGCGCGGTCTTCTTCGGGCGACAAGGCGCGCAGGCGGTGGCCGGATTGCGAAGCGATCACCACGCCGGACCCGCCCGCTGCGATCACCTTGCCGAATTCTTCCAGCACGACGGCGGTGCCGTACAGGTCCACTTGCAGGATCGCGGCGGACGGCGCCTGGGTCGGCGAGACGCCGGCGGCGTGGATCAGTCGCGTCACCGGTCCGAGCGACGCCGCCAGCGCCACCAGTGACTGAACGGATGGGCGCGAGGCGATGTCCACGGTGGTGGCGGTAACGTCGAATCCCGCTTCGATGAGGGTCTTGGCGGCGGCGTCCGC
>DAMABW010000507.1:0-3505 GCA_031999925.1 Massilia sp.
TTTGCCATGGGGCCGTTCCGCATGAGCGACCTGGCCGGCAACGACATCGGCTGGTATATCCGCAAGCGCCGCTATGCCGAGTCGCCGGAGTTGGTGTACTCGCCGATTCCCGACCGCCTGTGCGAGGCGGGCCGCTTCGGCCAGAAGACCGGCGCCGGCTGGTACGACTATCAGGCGGGCGACCGCAAGCCGTATCCTTCGGCGCTGGTGAACGACATGATCACCGGGTATTCGCAGGAAGCCGGCATCGAGCGCCGGACGATTTCCGACGAGGAGATCGTGCAGCGCCTGGTGTTTGCGCTGACGAACGAAGGTGCGCGCATCCTGGAGGAAGGCATCGCCCTGCGCGCATCGGATATCGACATGGTCTATCTCACCGGTTATGGCTTCCCGCTGCACCGCGGCGGACCGATGCTGTATGCCGACACGGTGGGATTGCCGAACGTGCTGGAGACGATCCGCAAGTTCGCGCGTGGGCGCCATGGCGACGCCTGGCAGCCGGCGCCGCTGCTGGAGCGCCTGGCGGGGGAGGGCAAGGGTTTCAATGGCTGAGTGATGGCCGCTCAGTGCATCGTGCAAACGCATGATGCAATTGCATGATGCAGACGACGCCGCTGGGTTCAGCGGCGTTTTTTTTGGGTTTGGCGGATAAATAAACAAATCCGTTTACTTATTGCCGGCTCAGGCATACGATGCTGGTATTGCAACGTCAATCCAGCCCGATGAAGACCGTGCTCCTGATCGCCAGCGCCTGCCTGCTGGGTTTGCTCTCCACCACCGGCGCCTCGCTGCCGTATCCCATCCTGCCGCCGCTGTTTGCCGCGGATTCGGGCAATGCGCTGACGAATTTCCTCGGCCTGCCGCCCAAACTCCTGTTCGGTATCGCGCTGATGATCAATCCAGTCGGGCTGCTGCTCGGCAGCGCCATGCTGGGGCCGGTATCCGACCGCTTCGGGCGGCGCCGGGTGCTGCTGATTACGGCGATCGGCGCGGCCGTGGGCCATGCGCTCACCGCCGCGGCCCTGGTGGCCCAGTCCTACCCGCTGTTCCTGCTGGCGCGCTTTGTCACCGGGCTGCTGGAAGGGAATGGCTCGATCATGCGCGCCATGCTGGCCGAGCGCCTGACGGGTGGCTTGCGCAACCATGCGCTGTCGTGGCTGAACGGCGCCTTTCACCTGGGCTGGCTGGTGGGGCCGCTGCTGGCGGGCTTCACGGTGGCAGCCGGGATCACGCTGCCGTTCTATATCGCGGCCGGTGCCCTGCTGCTGGGCGCGGGCCTGGCGGCGCTGGCGCTGGAGCGCGAGCATATCGGCAAGCAGCCCGGCAGTTGGTGGGCCGTGGCGCGCGAACGCCATGCGCTGACGCTGCTGCGCCACCTGCCGCTGCGTACGCTGTTCACGGTGCATTTCGCTTACGCCTGTGGCGTGGCGGCGTTCTATGAATTCTTCCCGCTGTGGCTGGTGGACATCGGCGGCTACGACACGCGCCGCATCGCGCTGGTGAACATGGGCATGTGCGCGCTGATGACCTTCGCCGCCTTGTTTGCCGGCCGTGCAAGCAGGCTGGAGCCGCGGCGCCGGGCGGGCATCCAGGCCGCGTTCGCGGCGACGGCGATCCTGGCGGTGGGTGTCGGCAACCTGTGGGTCGGCCTGGCGGCGATCGTCCTGTTCGGCTTGCCGCATGCCTATTACAACGCCACGCTGCAGGGCTGGTCGGCGGACCGGTTCGCGGAACACGGCCAGGGCGCCGTCATGGGGCTGCTGTCCACGACCTTCTGCCTGGCCAATATCGTCATGGCGCTGGCCGGCGGATTGCTGACCCTGATCGATACCCGCCTGGTGCTGATCGTGGGCGGCCTGTTGGCGGCCTGGGCGGCGCTGGCGCTGAACAGATGGAGTCGGGATGCGCGGCGCGAGCCGGCGCCCGTGCCGATTGTGGAGGTGAAATGAATACGTTCGATCAGGTGTTGATGATGCTGAAGACGCGCGGCGCCCAGACGGCGCAGGTGCTTGCCGGGCTGCTCGGCATGACGGCGATGGGCGTGCGTCGCCAGCTGGAGCTGGGTGTCGAGAAGGGGCTGGTGAGCTACTACGACAATCCCGGCAAGGTCGGGCGCCCGGTGCGGCGCTGGCAGCTGAGCGAGGCCGGGCATGCACGCTTTCCGGACCGGCATGCGGAAGTGACGCTGGACTTGATCGACGGCGTGCGCACCCTGTTCGGCGAGAGCGGCCTGGAAAAACTCATCGTGGCGCGCGAGGCGGCGGGCGAGCGTGCCTACCGCGAACAAATCGATCCGGCCGGGACGCTTGACCAGCAGGTGGCGGCGCTGGCGGCGGCGCGCTCACTGGAAGGCTACATGGCGGAAGTCGAGCCGCGCGTGGACGGCAGTGTGCTGCTGCTGGAGAACCATTGCCCGATCTGTGCGGCGGCCCAGGCCTGCCAGCAGTTTTGCCGCTCCGAGCTGGACGTGTTCCGGCGCGTGCTGGGGCCGGGCGTGTCGGTGGTGCGGATCGAGCATCAGTTGGAGGGGGCGCGGCGTTGTGCCTACCTGGTCAGCCAGGTGGGCTCGGGCTGAGCTCGCTGCCGCCCGGCGCCAGGCTGGCTGGCGCGGCCTGCGGGGAGTCGCCAGGCCCGGTCTGCGCCAGGCGTTTCTCCAGCACCGCGGTCTTGGCTGCAGTCCTCGGGCCTTTTGACTTCGCCAGGGCGATGAATTGTTGTACTCCCTCCCGGTGCGGGGCGAGTGCGGCCGGCGCGCACTCGGCGAGGACGACGGCCACGTTGTAGATGCCGTTGTCGTTGTCGCGGTTCTGGAACGCCGCGTCGAGCAGGGTGCCGACGGCGTTGCCCTCGCTGCGCCAGCCCTGGACCAGTTCCCGGGCCGCCTCGACCCGGGTGCCGGCGTCGTCCGCGAATAGTCGACGGATCAGCGTATCGGCGCGTTGTTTCAGTGAGGACCTGGCCGCCACCTGCACGGCCTCGTCCTCGTCGCTCTGGGCAACGGTGCGCGCCAGCAGCGGACCCTGGTCCGGCAAGGCGATCAGCACGGCCTGGACGGCAAGCTTGCGTTCCTGAGGGTTGGGGCTGGTGAGCGATTTCATCAGGGTATTGATGAGTCCAGCCTGGGCGATCTTGGTATTGGCCTCGGCGTTGGCGCTTGCCTGCGCCGCCTGTCTTTCCTGTCCTTTCAATTCGGCCTCTTTCAAGCCCTGGGCGATGAAGTGGCCCGCCAGCGCGATGGCGGCGGGCACGAGGATCGTGGCCAGCGCGGTCAGGCGGTCCCACAGGTCTTTGCGGTGCGGTTCGGCTGCCATGTCGTTCACCGGCGGTCGGGGACGGACGATGGCGCAAGTATGTCGGAGCGGCGTGCGCGCTGCGACAAGTCGGCAGGCTGGCGTGGATGATCGTGGCGAGAAGCACACGCCCGCGCCGGATGACAGCGTTCGACGCCGGGGAGTTGGAAATGAAAAATGCCGCTGTTTCCAGCGGCATTGTCGCGTTCGACGCA
>DAMABW010000508.1:0-3504 GCA_031999925.1 Massilia sp.
TCGCGACCGGATAGTAGATGTAGGAGCGCTGCATGAAGAACAAGGCCAGGCAGGCAAGCGCGTAGACGCCAAGGCAGAGCGAGATCAACCCCAGCATTTTTTGCACAAAACGTCTCCATGACAACGTGGTCTGTGATGCAGGCACAGGTCTGCTTGCAGGAAGGACAGCAAGCGGACCTGTATCGATCGTTCAAGGCCGAGCTCGTGTCCGAATGTCAGACCTGACCCCGGCTGTTCTACGCTTCGTCGTCGTCGATCCACTGGGACTGATCGTCCACCGGATTCGGCAGGCGGCCTTCCAGCCATTGGTGCGCATCGGATGGCGTGAATGCCGGGTCGGTGTTTTCGATCGCCCAGGACAAGAACGATTTCGGGCCTCCATTCATGTAAGGCGGTGGCGACACCGGAATGAAGAGCGTCGGCAGCGGTTCGTTGACCGACACGTAATTCAGCACATGGCCCAGTTCCTGCACCACGTGCCAGGCCAGCGGATGGGCGATGTCGATGCGCAGCTTTACCCACCAGTGGCCGTCGGCGTCGATATCGCAGCCCATACCTGGAGAGATTGCAGGGACCCTGGCCAGGAAAGCCAGGAGCGCGTCGAAACGTAGGTCGGGAGGTGTCTTCGGCATGATTAAATGGATGCGTGCGTGGACGGCGCGGCTTCAGCCGGCCCTGACCTTGGTCAGCAGCTTGGTCGTCGAGCGGTCATGTTCGAAATCGATCGCCACCGCCTGCCCGCCATAGGCCAGCACCGCCTGCCCTTCCGGAATCGCGCTCATCACGTAATCGCCGCCCTTGGCGTAGATGTCGGGCCGCGCTTCCAGCACCGTTTCCAGCGCCGTGTCCTCGTCGAACTCCACCACCAGGCTCACCGATTCCAGCGCGGCCAATACCGCCAGCCGGTCGTTCAAGGTATTCAGCGGGCGGTCGTCGCCCTTGCCCAGGCGCTTGACCGAGGCATCGGTATTCGCCGCCACCACCAGCGACGCACCGAGTTCGCGCGCCTGCGCCAGGTAGGTTACGTGCCCGCGGTGCAGGATGTCGAAGACGCCGTTGGTCAAGACGACAGGTTTCGGCAGCGCGGCCACGCGCGCCTTGAGCTCGGCGCGCGAGCAGATCTTCTTTTCAAAATTCGGCATACGGGTCAATCAGGTTGGGTTCGCAGGGTCTTCCGGTTCTTCTTCGAGCGCCATCGACAGCGTCGGCGACTTGCCGCCACCTTCCTCGCCCGGCTCGCGGCGGTCGCCCGAGAGCTTGATCTGCAGGCGCAGGCCATTCGCCGAATCGGCATTGCGTAGCGCCTCGTCGTAGCTGATGTAGCCCTTGTTGTAGAGCTCGTACAGCGCCTGGTCGAAGGTGCACATGCCGAGTTCGCGCGACTTCTGCATGATCTCCTTGATGCTGTGGAAGTTCCCCTTCAGGATCATCTCGCTGATGGTCGGGGTATTCAGCAAAATCTCGATGGCGGCCTTGCGGCCCTTGCCGTCCTCGGTGCGCACCAGGCGCTGCGAGACGATGGCGCGCAGATTGGCCGACAAGTCCATCAGCAGCTGGTTACGCCGCTCTTCCGGGAAGAAGTTGATGATCCGGTCCATGGTCTGGTTGGCGTTGTTCGCGTGCAGCGTGCCCAGGCACAGGTGGCCGGTTTCGGCGAACGCGATCGCGTGCTCCATGGTCTCGGTGTCGCGGATCTCGCCGATCAAAATCACGTCGGGCGCCTGGCGCAGCGTGTTCTTCAGGGCGTTGTGCCAGGAGTGGGTGTCGACGCCCACTTCCCGGTGCGTCACCAGGCAGCTCTTGTTCTTGTGCACGTACTCGACCGGATCTTCCACCGTGATGATGTGGCCGGCCGAATTGCTGTTGCGGTAGTCGATCATCGCCGCCAGCGTGGTCGACTTGCCGGAACCGGTGCCACCGACCACCAGCACCAGGCCGCGCTTGGTCATCACCACGTCCTTCAGCACCTCGGGCAATTCCAGTTTTTCGAAGTTCGGGATTTCCGAAGCAATGGTGCGTACGACCATGCCCACGCTCTGCTGTTGCACGAACACGTTCACGCGGAAGCGGCAGACACCAGGCAGCGAGATCGCGAAATTGCACTCCATCTCGGCCTCGAACTCGGCGCGCTGGCGCTCGTTCATCAGCGACAGCGCCAGTGCGCGCGTGACTTCGCCGGACAGGCGCTGCTGGCTCATCGGCTTCATGCTGCCCTGGTGCTTCATGCTGGGTGGGAAGTCGGCGGAGATGAAGAGATCGGAGCCGCCCTGCTGGAACATGACAGTGAGCAGCTTGTGGATATAGGCCTGGGCTTCCGCCGGGCCGAAGGGATTGGTCATGCGTGCCTTTCTGCTATGGGCGGGGGAAATGTAAATACGATATCCACCCGCCCGACAATTATATCGACTAAGATTACCGGTAAAATACAATTTCTTTGGCTGACTTCGCCACTTTGGCAGGATATTCATTGCAGACCTGCAATTCGACTACCATACGCCCATGACACTTACCGAGCTGAAATACATCGTCGCCGTCGCCCGCGCCAAACACTTCGGGCACGCCGCCGAATCCTGTTTCGTCGCGCAACCTACCCTGTCGGTCGCCATCAAGAAACTGGAGGACGAGCTGGGCGTGACGCTGTTCGAGCGCGGCGGCTCCGAGGTCTCGGTGACGCCGGTCGGCGCCCAGATCGTGGCGCAGGCCGAGCGCGTGCTCGAGCAGACCGCGGCGATCAAGGAGCTGGCCAAGCAGAACAAGGACCCGCTGGCCGGGCCTTTGCGCCTGGGCGTGATCTACACCATCGGACCTTACCTGCTGCCACCGCTGGTGAAAAACCTGATCGACAACGTGCCGCAGATGCCGCTCGTATTGCAGGAAAATTTCACCGTCAAGTTGCTGGAACTGCTGCGCCAGGGCGAACTCGACGCCGCCATCATGGCCCTGCCCCTGCCCGACCACGGCATGATGATGCAGACCCTGTACGACGAGCCCTTCGTGGTGGCGATGCCGCGCACCCACGCCTGGGCCAAGCGCAAGGAAATCTCGGCCGACGATTTGAAGGCGGAAACCATGCTACTCCTCGGCAGCGGCCACTGCTTCCGCGACCAGGTGCTGGAAGTCTGCCCCGAGATGGCGCGCTTCTCGTCGCCGGGAAACGGCATGCAGCGCACCTTCGAGGGCTCGTCGCTGGAAACGATCCGCCACATGGTGGCCAGCGGCATTGGCCTGACCGTGCTGCCGCGCGCGTCGGTGCGCGATATGGAAGACCCGAACGGCATGCTCACGTTTGTTCCCTTCTCGAAGCCGGCGCCGTCGCGCCGCGTGGTGATCGTCTGGCGCAAGAGCTTCACGCGGCGCGCGGCGATCGATGCGATCGTGAATGCGGTGGCGGAGTGCGATTTGCCGGGGGTGGATATGCTGGCGCTGGATAAGGCGGCTTGACCGGATTCATTGCTTCCGGCGTGTTGTATCGTTGACCGGAGGGCCGTAGGGTGGGCACGAAGT
>DAMABW010000509.1:0-3472 GCA_031999925.1 Massilia sp.
GTCCGGACGCGCACGTAACCGCGTGGGCACGGAGTGCCCACCGTACGGTTGCGGCCAACAATGCGGTCGATGTCAGCGATGCATTCGCGATCAACAATGAAAAAGGGCGCCGAGGCGCCCCTTTTTCATCGGTTCAAACGACGATCAGTCTTCCTTGCGCAAATGCGGGAACAACAGCACGTCGCGGATGTTCGGCGAATCCGTCAGGATCATGATCAAACGGTCGATGCCGATGCCGCAACCGCCGGCCGGCGGCATGCCGTATTCCAGCGCACGGATGTAGTCGGCGTCGTAGTACATCGCCTCGTCGTCGCCGGCTTCCTTGGCTTCGACCTGCGACAGGAAGCGCGCGGCCTGGTCTTCAGGATCGTTCAGCTCGGAGAAGCCATTCGCGATCTCGCGGCCCACCATGAACAATTCAAAGCGTTCGGTGATGCCGGCACGGGTGTCCGATGCACGGGCCAGTGGCGACACTTCGACCGGGTAGTCGATGATGTAGGTCGGCTCCCACAGTTGCGCTTCGGCGGTCTCTTCGAACAGCGCCAGTTGCAGCGCGCCCAAACCGGCGGTGGCGAAAGGCTTGACACCGAACTTCTTCAGTTCCTGCTTGATGAATTCCGCGTCTTCCAGCTGCTCGGCGGTGTACTCCGGCGCATATTTGTTGATGGCCTGGACGATGGTCAGGCGCTGGAATGGCTTCGACAAATCCAGCTCGCGGCCGCCGTAGGACAGCACGGCCGTGCCTTGCGCGTCGATGGCGGCCTGGCGGATCACGGCTTCGGTGAAGTCCATCAGCCAGGTGTAGTCGGTATAGGCCGCGTAGAACTCCATCATCGTGAACTCGGGGTTGTGACGGATCGACACGCCCTCGTTACGGAAGTTGCGGTTCACTTCGAACACGCGGTCGAAACCACCCACGACCAGGCGCTTCAGGTACAGCTCGGGCGCGATACGCAGGAACATCTGCATGTCGAGCGCGTTATGGTGGGTGATGAACGGTTTCGCAGCGGCGCCGCCCGGGATCGGGTGCAGCATCGGGGTCTCGACTTCCATGAAGCCGTTCTTTTCCATGAAGCGGCGCATCGACGACAGCGCAGCGGTACGCGCCTTGAACGTGCGGCGCGTCTCTTCGTTCATGATCAGGTCGACGTAGCGCTGGCGGTACTTGGTTTCCTGGTCGGCCAGGCCGTGGAACTTGTCCGGCAGCGGGCGCAGGGCCTTGGTCACCAGGCGCAGGTTCGTGACCTTGATGGTCAGTTCGTCGACCTTGGTCTTGAACAGCGTGCCCTCGACGCCCAGGATGTCGCCCAGGTCGTAGGTGCGGAAGGCTTCCATCGCCGCTTCGCCGGTGGCGTCCAGGGTCACGTAGATCTGGATGCGGCCGTCGGCGCGCGCGCCGGATGCGTCCTGCAGGGTGGCGAAAGCGGCCTTCTTGCCGGCTTCACGTTTCAGCATCATGCGGCCGGCCAGCACCACGGGAACGGCTTTCTCTTCCAGCGCTTCGCGGCTCAAGCTACCGTACTGCTCGTGCAGCTCGGCGGCCTTGTGTTGCGGCTTGAAGTCGTTCGGGAAGGCGACGCCTTTTTCGCGGATCGCGGACAGCTTCACGCGGCGCTCGGCCATGATCTTGTTTTCGTCGGCCGCCGGCGTGGCTTGCGTCGTCGCGTTTTCTTGGTTTTCGGTGGTCATGTTGGTACTCGTATGGTTGGATCAGGCGAACAGATCGTCCAGCGACAACTGCGAGAAGTCGGAGACGATCGTGATCACGTTGTCGAATTCGGCAAAGGCTTCGGCCGGCAGGGTGGTGGTCAGGACCACCGCGCGCATGCCGGCGCGGCGCGCCGCTTCCACGCCCAGCGGCGCGTCTTCGAAGACGATGCAATCGGCGGGTTCGGCGCCGCAGCGCTTGGCCGCTTCGAGGAAGACGTCGGGGTGCGGTTTGCCGCGCGCGACATCGGTGGCGCCGACGATGGCGTCGAAATGGCGGCGCAGGTCCAGGCCGTCGAGCGTGAATTCCACGTTCGCCGGCGGCGCGGCGGTGCCCACCGCGAGGGCGATGCCTTGCGACTTGGCGTCCGCGATCAGGTCCTCGAAGCCTTCGACCGCCTTGCGGTGCGGTGCGTACAGCTCGCGGTAGACGGCTTCTTTCTCGTGGTTGAGCAGCATCACCTCGTCGTCGAGCAGGTCGGCGCCGAAGTGCGAGCGGATGATCTCGCCGCCCTGGCGGCCGGCCGTCGCACGGAAGAAAGCGTCCGGGTCGATGACGTGGCCGCGCCGTTCGAAGAAGGTGATCCACGACTTCGTATGGAAAGCCATGTTGTCGACGATGGTGCCGTCCATGTCGAAGATCAGCGCGCGCTTGGCTTGGCTCATGCGCCCACGCCCTGCTTCAGCGAAGCGGAGATGAAGTCGTCCAGGTCGCCGTCCAGCACGTTCTTGGTATTGCCGGTCTCGAAACCGGTACGCAAGTCCTTGATGCGCGACTGGTCGAGCACGTAGGAACGGATCTGGTGGCCCCAGCCGACGTCGGTCTTCGAGTCTTCCAGCTTCTGTTGCTCGCTCATGCGGTTGCGCAGTTCCAGTTCGTACAGTTTGGCGCGCAGCATGTCCCAGGCCTCGGCCTTGTTGCGGTGCTGCGAGCGGTCATTCTGGCACTGGACCACGATGCCCGACGGGCCGTGGGTCAGGCGCACCGCGGAGTCGGTCTTGTTGATGTGCTGGCCGCCCGCGCCGGATGCGCGGTAGGTATCGATGCGCACGTCGGCCGGGTTGATCTCGATTTCGATCGAGTCGTCGACTTCCGGGTACACGAACAGCGAGGTGAACGAGGTGTGGCGGCCGTTGGCCGAGTCGAACGGCGACTTGCGCACCAGGCGGTGCACGCCGGTCTCGGTACGCAGGTGGCCGTAGGCATATTCGCCGTCGACCTTGATGGTGGCGGTCTTGATGCCCGCGACCTCGCCCTCGGACTGTTCCAGGATCTCGGCCTTGAAGCCCTTGCGTTCGCAGTAGCGCAGGTACTGGCGCAGCAGCATCGAGGCCCAGTCCTGGGCTTCGGTACCGCCGGCGCCGGCCTGGATGTCGATGAAGCAGTTCGCATGGTCCATCGGGTTGCTGAACATGCGGCGGAATTCCATCGATTCGATGATCTTCTGGATTTCCTCGGCATCGCCGCCGATCGCTTCCAGCGTATCGTGGTCGCCTTCTTCGCGCGCCATCTCGAACAGGTCGCCGGCGTCGGCCAGGTCGGCCTTCGCTTTTTCCAGCGTCAGGACGACGGCTTCCAGCGCCTTCTTTTCTTTACCGAGATCCTGGGCCCGTTTCTGGTCGTTCCAGACGGTCGGATCTTCGAGTTCCTGGTTGACCTGTTCTAGTTTCTCCGACTTCCGATCGAAGTCAAAGATACCTCCGAAGTTCGGCTTCACGGCTGGTCAGGTCGTTCAGCAGGGCGGAGATGGCGTTGATGCGTTCA
>DAMABW010000510.1:0-3469 GCA_031999925.1 Massilia sp.
CAATTTGAACGCGTCGCCCTCACGCCACGCGACACCAACTTCTTTAGGGAAAGCAGATGAACGAAAAGACAGTTGCAGACAGGATGTTTTTGCGTAACGCGAAATCGATGCAGGTCATTAACGGCGCCACCCACCCCTCGGTCGTGTCACAGTTTCCGCAAGAACTCATGAAAGAAGGCGACGGCCCCTTCGACGTGATCATGGCGTTTTGCCTGAACCGCAAGGAACTGGAAGCAGCCGTACCCGCCGCCAAAGAACGCCTGAGCGACAAGGGCTCGCTGTGGATCGCCTACCTGAAGCAGACCGCCTCGAAAGCCACCGACATCAACCGCGACACGATCAGCGCCTACCTGAAGGAACAGGGCATCACCTCGGTGGCCATGATCTCGATCGACGGCGACTGGTCGGCGCTGCGCGCGAAACGCATCGAGGCATGACGCCCTTCAGGCTCCGTGCCGCTCCAGCGCCCAGCTCACGTGCTCGCGCACCAGCTCGGACGGGTGCGCCGCACGCGCACGCAAGGCCGCCACGATAGCCGGGTCGCCGGCACGCTCAGCCGCCGCATTGCCCAGCCCCACCGCCAGGTTGCGCAGCCAGCGCTCGTGGCCGATGCGCCGGATCGGACTGCCCTCGGTGCGGCGGTTGAATTCCTCTTCTTCCCAGGCAAACAATTCCACCAGCGACGCGACGCCCAAGCCATTGCGCTCATCGAAGTCCGGCAACACCGCGCGCTGGGCAAACTTGTTCCACGGACAAGCCAATTGGCAATCGTCGCAGCCATAGATACGGTTGCCGATCAGCGGCCGCAGCTCCAGCGGAATGCTGCCCTTCAGCTCGATGGTGAGATAGGAAATGCAGCGCCGCGCATCCAGCCGTCCGGGGCCGAGGATGGCTTGCGTCGGACACTTGTCGATGCAGCTGCTGCACTGCCCGCAGTGGCCGCTAGTCGCCTCGTCAACCGGCAGCGGCAGATCGACCAGGATCTCGCCGATGAAGAAGGTCGAACCGGCTTCGCGCGACAGCAGCAGCGTGTGCTTGCCGCGCCAGCCCAGGCCGGCCTTGGCGGCGAGCGGCAGTTCCATCACCGGCGCCGAATCGGTGAACGCACGGTAGCCGTACTCGCCGATCTCGCGCTTGACCCGCTCGGCCAACTGGGCCAGGCGGTTGCGCAGCACCTTGTGGTAGTCGCGGCCGCGCGCATACACCGACACCACGGCCGCACCGGGGTCCAGTGGCCTCGCCGCCTCATGGGCACGCCAATCGCCGGCATCGCGTGGCAGATAATCCATGCGCGCGACGATGGCGCGCACCGTGCCCGGCACCAGCTCGGCCGGCCGGGCGCGCTTCATCCCGTGGCTTGCCATATAATCCATCTCGCCATGGTGCCCGGCCGCCAGCCAGGCGCTCAAGCCTTCCTCGGCATGGGCGAGGTCGACGTCGGCAATGCGCACGTCGGCAAAGCCGAGTTCCCGCCCCCACGCCTTGATGGCGCGTGCGAGTTCGTACAGGTCGGGGGAAGATGAAGACATGGCAAACAAGACAATTTTCGGCGCGGATGCAAGCGATACGCGCCGCTGAACACGACATTCTAATTGATGCAGCACTTCACAGCCTACCTGCCGGACGAAACGGCCACCGCCGCCCTGGGCGCCGCCCTGGCGCGCGCCATCGTACCCGGCCTGGTCATCTATTTGCACGGCGACCTCGGCGCCGGCAAGACCGCGCTCACGCGCTCCCTGATCCAGGCGGCCGGCCACAAGGGCACCGTCAAGAGCCCGACCTACACGTTGTCGGAACCTTACCGCGTGCAACTGGGCGGCCAGCCGGCGAACATCATCCACTACGATTTGTACCGCATGTCGAGCCCGGAAGAATTCCTGGATGCGGGTTTCCGCGAAGACTTCGACGGCAAGAATATCTGCATCGTCGAATGGCCGGAAAAGGGCGAACCGGTGTTGCCATTGCCCGACGTTAAAGTCTTGCTTAATGTTAGCGGCCTCGGGCGTACTGTAGAATTGCAGGCGTTGTCCGAATTAGGCCTGCTATGCCTCGACCGTCTCTCCTTCCCTCTTCCGTGACGTCCGGCGCACGCCGTCGTACCCTGCTGAAAGCCGGCGGCACGCTGCTGCTGTCGGTCGTCGCGCCCCTGCCTGCAAGTGCGGCCCAGATCCTGGCCGTGCGCGTCTGGCCGGCCGACGACTACACCCGCGTGACGCTGGAAAACGACAGCGACCTGAAGACCGAGCACTTCCTGGTGCCCGATCCGCCGCGCCTGGTGGTCGACATCGACGGCCTCGACCTGAACAACACGCTGAAAAGCCTGGTGGCCAAGGTCGAGCCGAACGATCCGTATATCAAACAGGTGCGCGTCGGCCAGAACCGCCCCAAGGTGGTGCGCCTGGTGTTCGACCTGAAGGAAGAGATCAAGCCGCAGGTGTTCACGCTGGCCCCGGTCGGCACCTACAAGCACCGCCTGATCTTCGACTTGTATCCGGTGCGCGAGCCGGACCCGATCCTGGCCCTGATCGAAAAAGGCGAATGGTCGCCCGGCGACGGCACTACCACCGCCGTGCCGGCAGAGCCGACGCCGGTGCAGCAGCCGGTGCCCGATCCGGTCGCCCGCATCGAGGCCGAGATCGCCGCCATGAATGGCACGCCGCCGGTGGCGCCGCCGCCGGCGCCCGGCAAATCCCTGATCAAGCCCAAGCCGCCGGTCAGCAACGTGGTGCGCATGGTCACCATTGCCCTCGACCCCGGCCATGGCGGCGAGGACCCGGGCGCGATCGGCGCCACCGGCACCCGCGAAAAGGACATCGTGCTGGCCGTGGCGAAGCGCCTGAAAACCAAACTGGAAGCGCTGCCGAACACACGCGTGATGCTGACCCGTGACGGCGATTACTTCGTCCCGCTCGGCACCCGCGTGGAAAAGGCGCGCAAGGTGCAGGCCGACCTGTTCGTCTCGATCCACGCCGACGCCTTTACGGTACCGACCGCGCGCGGTTCCTCGGTCTTCGTGCTGTCGGAAAAAGGCGCGACCTCGACCGCCGCGCGCTGGCTGGCGAACGACCAGAACAAGGCCGACATGATTGGCGGCGTCAATCTCGCCCGCCATGACAAGCAGCTCGCCAGCGTGCTGTTCGACCTCTCGACCACGGCCCAGATCAACGACAGCCTGAAACTCGGCAAGGCCGTGCTGGGCGAGATCGGCGGCATCAACCGCCTGCACAAGGCGGCCGTCGAGCAGGCGGGGTTCGCGGTGCTCAAGGCCCCGGACATCCCGTCGATCCTGGTGGAGACCGCCTTCATCTCGAATCCGGAAGAAGAAGCCAAGCTGAAGGACGACGGCTACCAGGACCAGTTGGCGAATGCGATCGCCAAAGGCATCAAGCGCTACTTCTCGGCGAACCCGCCGATGGCCAAGAGCCGCACGACCTGAGCGGCGACGCGGCGTATCGGCGTGACGCGGTGG
>DAMABW010000511.1:0-3468 GCA_031999925.1 Massilia sp.
GCCTGGGCCAGTGCGGCGCCTGCACCGTGATGCTCGATGGCGCACCGGTGATGTCCTGCATCGTGCCGGTGTCGGTCGTGGGTGCGCGGCCGGTGCGCACGGTGGAAGGGCTGGGCACGGCGGAGAAGCCGGGCGTGCTGCAGCAGGCCTTCATCGACGAGCAGGCGGCCCAGTGCGGCTACTGCATCGCCGGCATGATCATGCGCGCGCAGGCCCTGCTCGACCAGAATCCGAGCCCGACCGACGAGCAGATTCGCAGCCATATGATGCCGAATCTGTGCCGCTGCGGCACCCACATGCGCATCCTGCGCGCGGTGCGGCGCGCGGCGAATACACTGAGCAAGCAGCCGGCCGGAGGCCGTTCGTGAACGCGCCCTTGCCGAACCCGGGCCGGCGCCGCATGCTGGCTGCTGCCGGCTCGCTGACGCTGGCGTTTTCGCTGGCGCCGGCCTGGTCGCAGGGCGAGGGCGGCGCCAAGGGCAAGGAAGGCGGCCTGCCCGGCAGCCTGTCCAAGGAGCCTTGGCTCGACGCCTGGATCCGCATCGAGGCAAACAATGCCGTCACCGTCTTCACCGGCAAGGCCGAACTGGGGCAGGGCATCAAGACCGCCTTATTGCAGGTGGCGGCCGAAGAGTTGCAGGTGAACCCGGGCCGCATCCGGCTGGTCACGGCCGACACCGCGCGCACCCCGAACGAAGGCTATACCGCCGGCAGCCACTCGATGCAGGATAGCGGCACAGCATTGCGCCACGCCGCCGCCCAGGTGCGCTTCCTCCTGGCCGGCATGGCGGCGCAGCGCTTCCAGGTCGCCGAGAGCGCCTTGACCCTGCGCGACGGCGTATTCGACGCGCCAGGCGGACGCCGCGCCAGCTACGGCGAACTGCTGGCCGGCCGCCAACTGCACCTGCGCGCCGATGGCAAGGCGCCGCTGCGCCCGCGCGCCGCGCACACGGTCTCCGGCAAGCCGCTGCGCCGTACCGACATTCCGGCCAAGGTCACTGGCGGCGGCGCCTACGTGCAGGACCTGCGCCTGCCCGGCATGGTGCATGCGCGCGTGGTGCGTCCGCCTTCGCAGGCGGCGAAACTGGTGTCCGTCGATACGGCGGACGTGGCGCGCCAGCCCGGTGTGTTGAAAGTCGTGCGCGACGGCCGCTACCTGGCGGTCATCGCCGATGGCGAATACCGCGCCGTGAAGGCGGCCACCATGCTGGCGCGCGTCACGCACTGGGACGTGCCGGCCTCGCTGCCCGGAACGAAGAACGTGCCGGCCGACGTGCGCGCACGGCCTGCCGAAGACATGCCCATCCTCGAGCGCGGCACGGCTGGGGCAGGCGGGCGCACCGTCAGCGCCACCTATACCCGGCCCTGGCAACTCCATGCGTCGATCGGCCCATCCTGCGCGGTGGCTCAGCTAATCGACGGCCAGTACACCATCTGGACCCATTCGCAGGGCGTGTATCCGCTGCGCGAGGCGCTGGCCGAACTGCTCGGCGTGGACAAGCACACCATCCGCTGCATCCATGTGGAAGGCTCCGGCTGCTATGGTCACAACGCCGCCGACGACGTGGCCGCCGACGCCGCGCTGCTGGCGCGCAGCTATCCCGGCCGCCCGGTGCGCGTGCAGTGGATGCGCGAAGAGGAACACGCCTGGGAGCCCTTCGGCCCGGCGATGCTGGTGGAAGCCCGCGCCACCGTGGGCCAGGATGGCCGCATCGCCGACTGGCATTACGCGGTGACCAGTCCCTCGCACAATAACCGGCCCGGCAAGGCCGGCAACCTGCTGGCCGCCACCCACCTGGCGCAGCCCTTCACGCCACCTCCCGGCAAGCCGATTCCCCAGCCCGAAGGCGGCGGCGACCGCAACGCGATCCCGTACTACGTGTTGCCGAACGCGCGCGTCGTACACCGCTTCCAGCAGCGCGCGCCGCTACGTACCTCGGCCCTGCGCTCGCTCGGCGCCTACTGCAACGTGTTCGCCATCGAGAGCTTCATGGACGAACTGGCGCAAGCGGCGAATGCCGACCCGGTCGACTTCCGCCTGCGCCACCTGAGCGACCCGCGCGCCATCGCCGTGGTCAAGCTGGCCGCCGAGAAGTTCGGCTGGAACCGTGGCAAACCGGGTGCGCGCCGCGGCCGCGGCTTCGCCTTTGCGCGCTATAAGAACCTGGCGGCTTATTGCGCGCTGGCGCTGGAAGTCGAGGTCGCGCGCGAGACCGGCTTCGTGCGCATCCTGCGCGCGGTGGCGGCGGTCGACTGCGGCGAGATCGTGAATCCCGACGGCGTGCGTAACCAGATCGAAGGCGGCATCATCCAGTCGGCCAGCTGGACCTTGCTGGAGCAAGTGCGCTTCGACGAGCGCCAGGTGCAGACCGTCGATTGGGCAAGCTACCCGATCCTGCGCTTCAACCAGGTACCGCAGCAGCTCGAGGTGCACCTGATCGACCGCCCCGGCGAGCCTTTCCTCGGCACCGGCGAAGCATCGCAGGGTCCGGCTGCGGCGGCACTGGCAAACGCGGTGGCGCAGGCGGCGGGCGTGCGCATGCGCGATCTGCCGCTCGACCGGCAACGGATACGCGCGGCGAAGTAGCGCCTTGCCGTTCTCGGCAAGGGCGGGCTTTTCCGTTATCATCGCCGGTTCCGCTTTTGCCAACCTCGTCGTGACCGCCACCCCTTCCGCATCCAGCCTTGCACCGCGCGCCCTGAACCTCGTCAACTGCGGCCTGGTGGTGCTCGACGGCGCGCAGCGCATCGTGTTGTGGAACCGTTGGATGGCGGCGCGCTCCGGGTATGCGGCGGCGCGGGTACAGGAGCGCTCCTTGTTCGACGTGTTCCCGGAACTGCGCGGCGCACGGGTGGAGACGGCCGTGGCGGCGGCGCTGGCCTCGGACATTGCGACGAATATCCCGCAAGGCCAGGAGAGCGCGCCGTTTCCACTACGCGAAGCCGGCAGCTTCGACGGCCCCCGTATCGACCAGGCGGTGTCGGTAACGCCCTTCGTGGAAGACGGCGAACGTTTTTGCCTGATCGAGATCCGCGACGTGAGCGGCACCGTCGACCGCGAACGCCAACTGCGCGAACATGCCGAGACACTGCGCGCGCGATCCTACGTCGACGGCCTGACCGGCATCGCCAACCGCCGCTATTTCGACGTCGCCCTCGACCGCGAACTGCGCCGCGCCGGGCGCACCGGCAGCCCCTTGTCGCTGCTGCTGATGGACATCGATTCGTTCAAGGCCTACAACGACCACTTCGGTCACCAGCAGGGCGATGCCTGCCTGTCGACGGTGGCCCAGGCGCTGGCGGCCATGCTCAAGCGGCCGGCCGACGTGGCCGCGCGCTATGGTGGCGAGGAGTTCGCGGCGATCTTGCCCGATACCTCGTTGGAACAGGCATGCGCGCATGCGAATGCGATCCGCGAACACGTGGCCTCGCTGGCGCTGGTGCAGGCTCCTGCTGCAGTGCGGCCGG
>DAMABW010000512.1:0-3460 GCA_031999925.1 Massilia sp.
TTCAGGCCGGCCAGTTGCGTTTCCTTGAAGTTGGCGGTGACCCAGACCTTGTCCGCGACCACGGCCACCAGTGGCTGACCCGGCGGCACGCGCGCGCCCACTTCCACGCTGCGGCGGCCGATGCGGCCGTCGACCGGCGCCACGATGCGGCTGTAGCCGACCTGCTGCTGCGCGTCCTTCAATTGCGCCTGCAGCACCTTGATCTGCGCGTTCAGCACGTCGCGCGCCGAGGTGGCGGCGGCGATGTTCGCCTTGGCGGCGTTCGCGGTGTCGCGGCGCGCGGCCACATCGGCGGTGGCGGCGGCGCGCGCGGCATTCGCGGCATCGACTTCGGCCTTCGAGACGGCCTTCATGGTGGTGTTGTACAGCTGGCCGAAACGCTCGGCGTCCTGGCGCGCACGCACCAGCAGGGCCTGCGACTGGCCGACCTGGGCGCCGGCGGCTTCGGCTTGCGCCTTCACCTGCGCCACTTGCGCATCGGCCTGGATCACCTGCTGCCTGGCGCTGGCGATCTGCGCCTCGATCTGCTCGACGCGCACGTGCTGGTCGGCCGGGTCGAGTTCGGCGATCGGGTCGCCCGCTTTCACATGCTGGTTGTCTTCCACCAGCACGCGCGTGACCACGCCGGCGATGCGCGACGAGACCGGGTGCACGTGACCGGCGACGTAGGCGTTTTCGGTCTCGACGAAGTTATGGCTGCGGTACCACATGCGGCCGCCGGCAATGGCGGCAGCCAGGGCGATCAGGCCGACCACGACCAGCACGCGCTTGTTGGGCGGGGTCTTGCCGGCAGCGGCAGGTGCGTTGGGTGGAACAGCGCCGAGCGGGGCTTGCGCACCCGAAGTCTGCGGTTGGGACATGAAGGCAACTCCGAAAAGGGAATAAGTGTTGTCCTACATTATTCGGCATCTTCCCAAGTTCGTCAAGAAATGAAACGGTTGCATTTCATTTGTTGGTGATTTACAGTAACGGCATGAGCAAACCATCGCAAGCACTCGCATCGACTGAAGACAACCTGCCGACGGCAGCCTGCCCGCGCAGTGCCGGGCGTCCGAAGGCAGGCGACGTCGAAGCCCGCACCCAGGATTTGATCGACGCCGCCGCCCGCCTGTTCCTGGCCAACGGCTATACCCGCACCAGCCTGGAAGCCATCGCCCGTGCCGCGCGCGTTGCGGTGCGCACCATCTATGTGAAGTTCGGCGGCAAGGCCGGCCTGCTGAATGCGGTGCTGATGGCCCGGCGCGACCAGTTCTTCCGCATGCGCGACATGGACAAGGACATGCGTCCTTTCCGCGAGGTGGTCGGCGACTTCGCGCACCAGTTCTTCGACCTGCTGTGCAAGGACCAGTTGATTGCGATGCAGCGCGTGGTGATTGCCGAAGCACCGGGCAACCCGGAACTGGCCGATACCTTCTATGGCGCAGGTCCGCGCCTGACGCGCGAGATGATCGGCCGTTTCTTCGCCCGCGCCGACGTGCGCGCCCAATTGCGCGACGACTTGCCTTTCGACCAGTTGCCAGCTTTCCTGATCAGCATCATCGCCGGCGACAGTGTGCAGCGCTTCGTGTTTCCTGATGCCCAGCCCGAGCCGGCCGAGGCCCACCGCCTGCTCGATGAACGGCTGAATATGTTCTATCGCGCAGTCTTGCGATAGCGCTATTTCCTACCGATACTGCTGAGCAAATGTGCGTCAGCGCACCGAACGCAGGTACGCTTGTGTGAGAACCTGACTCTCTTATCAAGGAGGATGTCATGGATCTCAACAAGAACATCACAGCGTTGAATCGCGGGGAGGCAGCATGAGCAAGACCTCCCGTTATGAATGGCGCGACCAGCAAGCCGCGCTGCACGAACGCATGAAGGGTTTCCTGCAGAACCCGGGCAACGAACAGCTGGAAGCCGTCGTCGCCGAAATGCGCGCCTATGCGAATGCGGCCAAGACCGGCCAGATCGATATTCCGCAGACCTGGACCAGTTACAGTTGACCATGCCCAGCTAGCGCCAACGCGCACGCCGCCCCACGCAAGTCGGGCGGCATTTTTTTTACTGCTCCATCTCTTTGTTACACCGGCAGTGTGACCACAGCGCGCAAGCCGCGTCCTGCGCGGTTTTCCAGCGCCAGCTTGCCGCCATGCGCTTCGACGCAGGAGCGTGCGATCGCCAGTCCCAGCCCTACCCCGCCGGTGTCCGGATGGCGCGCCGCATCGAGCCGGTAGAAAGGCTTGAACACATTTTCCAGCTGCGCGGGCGCGATGCCCGGTCCGTCGTCCTCGATCGCGATCGTCAGGTGCGGGTGCTTGCCGAACTCGCGCGTGCGCCCGTAGCGGATGCGCGCGCCGCCGCCGTAGCGCACCGCGTTTTCGACCAGGTTGGTCAAGGCCCGCTTCAGGGCCAGCGGACGGCAGCGGCACGATAAAGCCGGCGCCTTCGGGTCGAACAGCGCCACGTCGCGCCCCTGCGCCTGCTGGTCCGCCACCAGTTCGCGCAGCAGCGCGCCCAGATCGAGGTCGGCGCCCGGTTCGTCGATGGCGTCGTCGCGCGCGAAGCGCAGGGTCTCTTCGATCATTGCCGCCATGTCGCGCAGGGTGCGCTGCATGGCCGCGCGCAAGGGCGCGTCGTCGATCAGCTCCGCGCGCAGGCGCAGCGTCGTTACTAGCGAACGCAAATCATGGTTGATGGAAGCCAGCATCTGCCGCTGGTCGTCGAGATAGCGCGTCAGGCGTGACTGCATCAGGTTGAATGCCTCGGTCAGCTCGCGCGCCTCGCGCGGGCCGGCCAGGGCGAGCGGCGCGCCGTATTCGCCGCGGCTGACGCGGTCGGCGGCCTGGGCCAGCGCCTGCACCGGGCGCAGGATGCGGCGCACGAAAATGATCACGATCACCAGTACCGGCAAGGTGCTGACCGGGACCGAGAAGCGCAGCGGCCGCCACCACTGGCGGTCGACCGTGGGCCGCTGCATGCCGTCGAGCCAGGTGCCGTCGGGCAGGCGCACCGCCAGCGCCAGTTCGGGTTCGGCCACTTCGAGGTGGGTGCTGCGCCAGCCGACGCGCACGGCTTCCGGCGCCAGCTTCAGTTGTTCGCGCAAGGCGTAGTCGATGGTCGCCACTTCGCGCTGCGCCACGGCGTCGCTGCTGGCCGGCGGCATGGCCGGCTGGGCGTCGGCGCGGCGAAAGCGTACCGTCGGCGAATCGAAGGCGGCCAGCGCCATGTTGGCGTCGTACTGTTGGGCCAGGCGCCAGGCGACCACGGTGTTGTCGATCACCTGGCGGCGCGACAGCGTGTGGATGCCGCCGTCGCCCTTGGAGCTGAGCAGCACCGCGAACAGGTGCGCCCCGAGCAGGCCGCACAGCAGCAGGCCGATCAACTGGCCGGCCATGGTGTCGGGCCACAGGCGATGAATGAGCTGGCGCACCGCGCGGATCACGCCGGCGCCAGCGAGGCGCTGACGGCGGTGGCAAAC
>DAMABW010000513.1:0-3433 GCA_031999925.1 Massilia sp.
TCAGGCCGAGGTGTTCGATCAGCCAGTCGACTGCGCGATCGAGGGCGGCGCTGTGGTCGGCCGGTGCAGCCTTGCCTTTGCCGCCGGCCGGTTCGGCCAGCTGGCGCTCGACTTCAAGACGCAGGCGCGCCACGCCCTGCGACAACTCGTCGCTGCGCCCCGGCGCTTCGCCATGCCAGAACGGGATGTTCGGCGCCGCGCCATGCGCGTCTTCCACGCGCACGCGGCCGGACTCGATGTTCATGATGCGGTAGGACGTATTCCCGAGCTGGAACACGTCGCCGGCCAGGCTCTCGACCGCGAAGTCCTCGTTGACGGTGCCGACCGACAGCCCTTGCGGTTCCAGCAGCACCGTGTAGTCGGCGTTCTCGGGAATCGTGCCGCCCGAAGTGACGGCGGCCAGCTTGCCGCCGCGCCGCCCGCGCAGCGACCGGGTGGCGGCGTCGCGGTGGATGTAGGCGCCGCGCACGCCGGCGCGCGTGGTGTAGCCTTCGGCCAGCATGCGCAGCAGGGCGTCGTATTTTTCGCGCGGCAGTTCGGCGTAGGGTTCGGCCTGGCGCACGAGATCGAACAGGGCATCCTCGCTCCACTCACGGCAAGCCACTTCGGCCACGATCTGCTGGGCCAGCACGTCGAGCGGCGCCTGCGGGATGCGCAGCGCATCGAGCTCGCCGCGCCGCACGCAGTCGAGCAGGGACGCGCATTCGACCAGGTCGTCGCGCGAGGTCGGGAACAGCCGGCCCTTCGGCGTGCCGCCGACAAAGTGGCCGGAACGCCCGACGCGCTGCAGGAAGGCGGCGATATTGCGTGGCGAGCCGACCTGGCAGACCAGGTCGACGTCGCCGATGTCGATGCCCAGCTCCAGCGACGCGGTGGCGATCAGCGCCTGCAGTTCGCCGCGCTTCAGGCGCTGTTCGGCGTCCAGCCGGTATTCCTTGGCCAGGCTACCGTGGTGGGCCGCCACGTGGCCGGCGCCGAGCCGGTCGCCCAGGTGGCGCGCGAGGCGCTCGGCCATGCGCCGCGTGTTCACGAAGATCAGCGTGGTCCGGTGCAGCACCACCAGTTCGGCCATGCGGTCGTAGACGCGCTCCCAGACTTCGTTCGGCATCGCCGCTTCCAGCGGCACCGGCGGCAGCTCCAGACCCAGGTCGCGCGCCCGCACGTGGCCGACGTCCACTACGGCACAAGGCCCGCCGGCGCGGCCGACCAGGAAATCCGCCACGGCGGAAATCGGCTTCTGGGTGGCGGACAGGCCGATGCGCACCGGCGGCCGGCCGCCGCATCCGGTGCACAAGGCGTCCAGGCGCTCCAGGCTGAGCGTCAGGTGGCTGCCGCGCTTGCCGCCGGCCACGGCGTGGATTTCGTCGACGATCACCGTGCGCACGGTTTGCAGCATGGCGCGGCCGCTGTCGGAGCCGAGCAGGACGTACAACGATTCCGGCGTCGACACCAGGATGTGCGGCGGGCGCCGGCGCATGGCGTTACGCTCGGCGGTGGTGGTGTCGCCGGTGCGCACCGCGGTGCGGATGCCGTGCGGCGGCAGGCCCATGGCGTCGAGCTGGGCGCCGATGCCGGCCAGCGGCCCTTCGAGGTTGACGCGGATATCGTTCGACAAGGCTTTGAGCGGCGAGACGTACAGCACCCGGGTTTCGTCCGGCAGCGGCGCCACGGCGCCTTCGCGCACCAGGGCGTCGATGGCGGCCAGAAAGGCGGTCAGGGTCTTGCCCGAACCGGTAGGCGCCGCCACCAGGGTGGCACGGCCGGCCTGGATCGGCGGCCAGGCGCGCAGCTGCGCCTCGGTGGCGGCCGGGAAGCTGGCAGCGAACCAGGCGTTGACGGCCGGGTGGAAGTCGTGCCGCAGGTTGTCGAGAGGAGGGCGGTCGTTCATCAAGGTCAGATGGGGTCCGATCGGCAGGAGGCAAGGCCGGATCGTGCGCGAGCGAACAGACCGCTATGGCCCGGTGGCTCGACACTGCATGTCAAGAATACACAAGAAACAGGAGCGGAGATGAATCAGGCTGGGCGCCCGCGGCGCTGCGGGCATACCCTGCGCTGGCTGTTGCTGGTGGCCGCCCTGCTGGGCATCGTGGCCGTGGCCATCATGTGGCGCCCGGCGCTGGCGCCGGTCGAGGCCGCTCCGCGTTTCGAGCCGGGCCTGGTCGAGCGCGGCGCGCGCGTGGCGGCGCTCGGCACCTGCGCCGCCTGCCATACGGTCGACCCGGCGCGTCCCTTCGCCGGCGGCTTCCCCATCGAGACGCCCTTCGGCACCGTCTACAGCACCAATATCACACCCGACGCCCGCACCGGCATCGGCGGCTGGAGCGAAGAAGCGTTCACACGCGCCATGCGAAAGGGCGTGTCGCGCGACGGCCATCTGCTGTATCCGGCCTTTCCCTACAATCACTATGCGCGCCTCGAGCAGGACGACGTGCGCGCCCTGTACGCCTACTTCATGACGCGCCCGCCGCTCGATGCCCCGGCGCGGAAAAACGAGATGACCTTCCCGTTCGGCTTGCGCCCGCTGGTCGGCTTCTGGAACATTTTCTATCTCAGCGACGAACCGATCCGCCCCGACCCGAAACGGTCGGCCGAATGGAACCGCGGCGCCTACGTGGCCGACGCGCTGGCGCATTGCAGTGCCTGCCATACGCCGCGCACCCGCCTGGGTGGCCCGGACGACAAGCGCTTCTTCGACGGCGGCGAGGCCGAGGACTGGTACGTGCCGGCGCTGAACGAGAAATCGCCGTCGCCGTTGCCGTGGACACAGGAACACCTGTTCGCCTACCTGCGCACCGGCATCGCACCCGGCCACGCGGCGGCCGGCGGGCCGATGCAGGGCGTGGCCGAGAACCTGCGCCACGCCGACCCGGCCGACGTCGCCGCGCTGGCCACCTACATCCACAGCTATCTGGCGCAGGCGCCCGCACGCGAGACGCCCGCGACCCGGCCAGGCAGCCTGCCGCAACCAAAGTCGGACGATCCCGACCTGGCCCGCATGCGCCTCGGCCACCAGGTGTACGCGAACGCCTGCGCGCGCTGCCACGACGCAGGCCGCGCCGAGAGTTCGGGCACGGCGCTGCCGCTGCAGCAGGCGGTGGCCCTGTACGACCCCGACCCGCGCAGCCTGATCCACCTGGTACGCGAAGGCATCGAGCCGCCCGACGGCGAGCCGGCGCGCTGGATGCCCGGCTTCGGCGCCATCCTCACCGACGAACAAACAAGCGCATTGGCGGCCTACCTGCGCCGCTACGGTGCCGGCCAGCCGGTCTGGCCCGAGCTCGATCAACAGGTCCGGAAAGGCAAGGAATGAATTACGAACTCCAGGTCAACGGCAAACGGCACCGCGTCGACACCGACGCCGACACGCCCTTGCTCTACGTGCTGCGCGACGACCTGCAACTGAATGGGGCCAAGTTCGGCTGCGGCCTGGGCC
>DAMABW010000514.1:0-1717 GCA_031999925.1 Massilia sp.
CACCCCGGCACCGGGCAGCGAAGGCGGCGGCCTGCGCAATGCGATCGTCGGCAGCCTGATGATGGTCGGTTTGTCGACCCTGGTCAGTACGCCGATCGGCATCCTGGCCGGCATCTACCTGGCCGAGTACGGCGAGACCAACCGCTTCGGCCAGATCACGCGCTTCGTCACCGACATCATGCTGTCGGCGCCGTCGATCGTGATCGGCCTGTTCGTCTACGCCCTGTACGTGGCGAATGTAAAACACTTCTCGGGTTACGCCGGCACCATCGCGCTGTCGCTGATCGCCATTCCCGTGGTCGTGCGCACCACCGACAACATGCTGCGCCTCGTACCGAATAGTTTGCTGGAAGCGGCGTTCGCCCTCGGCGCGCCGCGCTGGAAGGTGGCGATGCTGGTGCGCCTGCGCGCCGTGAAAGCCGGCGTGATCACCGGCGTGCTGCTGGCCCTGGCCCGTATCTCGGGCGAGACCGCACCGCTCTTGTTCACGGCCCTGAACAACCAGTTCTTCAGCACCGACATGAATGCACCGATGGCGAACCTGCCGGTCGTGATCTACCAGTTCGCGATGAGCCCTTACGACGACTGGCGCTCGCTGGCCTGGGGTGGCGCACTGCTGGTGACCTTCACCGTGCTGTTCCTGAACATCCTGTCGCGTACCGTTTTCACCCAAAAGACCCCGCGTTAATTTATCCTGACGACCCATGACACAAGCTATGGCAACCCCGATCGCAGCAGCAAGCGCCAAAACCAAGACCATCGAGATCTCGGGCCTGAATTTCTTCTACGGTAAAACGCAGAGCCTGAAAAACGTTTCGCTCGACATCCACGACAAGCAGGTGACCGCTTTCATCGGCCCTTCGGGCTGCGGCAAGTCGACCCTGCTGCGCACCCTGAACCGCATGTACGATCTGTATCCGGGCCAGCGTGCCGAAGGCCAGATCAACTACCGCGGCCGCAACATCCTCGAGCCGGGCGTCGACGTGAACGCCCTGCGCGCGAAAATCGGCATGGTGTTCCAGAAGCCGACCCCGTTCCCGATGTCGATCTACGACAACATCGCCTTCGGCGTGCGCCTCTACGAAAACCTGTCGAAGGGCGAGATGGACGAGCGCGTCGAATGGGCGCTCAAGAAGGCGGCGCTGTGGGAAGAAGCCAAGGACAAGTTGAACAAGAGCGGCCTGTCGCTGTCGGGCGGCCAGCAGCAGCGCCTGTGCATCGCGCGCGGCGTGGCGGTGAAGCCGGACGTGCTGTTGTTAGATGAGCCGACTTCGGCGCTGGACCCGATCTCGACCGCGAAGATCGAGGAACTGATCAGCGAACTGAAGCAGGACTACACGATCACCATCGTGACCCACAACATGCAGCAGGCGGCACGCTGCTCCGATTACACTGCGTACATGTACCTCGGGGAACTGGTTGAATTCGGCGAGACCGATCAATTGTTCATGAACCCGGCGCGCAAGGAAACGCAGGACTACATTACGGGTCGTTTCGGTTAATCGACGTCCGGACAATAACGAATATTAGGGAGAGACGTATATGATCGGCGAACACTCATCCAAGCAGTACGACCAGGAACTGGAATCGATCCGCTCCAAGGTCTTGCTGATGGGCGGCATGGTGGAAACCCAGTTCGAGGAAGCGCTGAACTGCTTCCGCGTCGACGACGCCGTCCGTGCCGACAAGGTCATGGCCGACGACCACGCGGTCAACC
>DAMABW010000514.1:1727-3425 GCA_031999925.1 Massilia sp.
GACGACGCCTGCAGCCACCTGATCGTCAAGCGCCAGCCGACCGCCAACGATTTGCGCACCGTGATGGCCACCATCAAGGTCATCACCGACCTCGAGCGCATCGGCGACGAATCGACCAAGATCGCACGCACCGCGAAAAGCCTGCATGCGCGCGGCGTGGGCAGCTTCGCCCACTACGACATGATCCGCACCATCGGCAAGGCCACCTCCGACCTGCTGCACGACGCCCTCGACGCGTTCGCGCGCCTGGACGGCAAGCAGGCCTTGCAGATCATCGCGGCCGACGAGATCGTCGACCACGAGTTCCGCACCATCCTGCGCAACCTTATCACCTTCATGATGGAAGACCCGCGCACGATCTCGTCGGCACTCGATACGCTGTGGGTGGCCAAGGCCATCGAGCGCATCGGCGACCACGCGAAGAACATCGCCGAATACGTGATCTACGTGGTCGAAGGGCGCGATATCCGCCACAGCAAACCAGCCGTGCAAGAGGGCTGATAAGCGATGCAGAACACGAGCGTACTGGTAGTGGAGGACGAGCCGGCGATTGTCGAACTGGTGAGCTATTCGCTGCGCGAAGCCGGTTGGACCATCCGCTCGGTCGGCACCACGGCCGCGGCCTGGGACAGCATCGCGCACGGCAAGCCGGACCTGCTGCTGCTCGACTGGATGCTGCCCGACCAGAGCGGCCTGCGCCTGCTGGCGCGGCTGCGCGGCGACCGCGACTTCCAGGACATCCCGGTCATCATGCTGACCGCGAAGAGCATGGAAGAAGACAAGCTGGCCGGCCTGAACACGGGCGCCGACGATTACGTCACCAAGCCGTTTTCGCCGCGCGAGCTGCTGGCCCGTTCGCGCGCGCTGCTGCGCCGCAAAAGCCCGCACCTGGCCGAGGCGCCGCTGCGCGCCGGCAGCGTGGTGCTCGATCCGGCCAGCTGCACGGTCAGCATCGAGGGCAGCCAGATCGACATCGGCAATGCCGAATACAAGCTGCTGAAATTCCTGCTGGCGCACCGCGAGCGCGTGTTTTCGCGCGCTCAGTTGCTCGACAAAGTGTGGGGCGACCACGCCGTGATCGAGGAGCGTACGGTCGACGTGCACGTGCTGCGGCTGCGCAAGGCGCTGAAGGGCGCGGAGGGGCTGATCCGCACGGTGCGCAGCGTCGGGTATATGCTCTCGGAAAAATAACGCATTCGAAGGTCCGATGAATCCCACATTGCTGTTCTGGGTGCCGGCGCTGTTGCGCATGGCGTCCCTCTTCGTTGCCGCCGGCGTGATCTGGTGGATGGGCGGGCTGGTGGCAGGCCTGGTGGCCGCGCTGCTGGGCATGATCGTGGTGCTGGTGTCGCAGTTGCGCTACCTGCAGCAGCTGGGGCACTGGCTGGACGACCCGCAGTCCGGCAAGCTACCTGACGGCTGGGGCGCCTGGACCGACGTCTTCGCCCGCCTGTACCGCCTGCGCCGTGAGGACGAGCGCCACCAGTCGGAACTCGCCGAATGGCTGGCGCGCTTCCGCCAAGCCATGAGCCTGCTGCCGGAAGGCGTGGCGATCATGGACGACGTGCTGTTCCTGGAATGGTGCAACCCGGCGGCCGAGCGCCACCTCGGCCTGACCCTGGAGCGCGACAAGGGCCTGCGCGTGACCAACCTGGTGCGCCATCCTGACTTCATCGACTACATCATCCTGGGGCGCTA
>DAMABW010000515.1:0-3406 GCA_031999925.1 Massilia sp.
GGGCGAGCTGGGCGTGGACGTGGTGCTGGAATGCACCGGCTTCTTCACCACCAAAGAAAAGGCTTCGGCCCACATCAAGGGTGGCGCCAAGAAAGTCATCATCTCGGCCCCGGGCGGCAAGGACGTCGACGCGACCATCGTCTATGGCGTGAACCAGGACGTGCTGAAGAGCACCGACACCGTGATCTCGAACGCTTCCTGCACCACCAACTGCCTGGCCCCGCTGGTCAAGCCGCTGAACGAAGCCATCGGCCTGGAAACCGGCCTGAT
Organism: Massilia sp.; assembly: GCA_031999925.1. Lineage (GTDB taxonomy): Bacteria > Pseudomonadota > Gammaproteobacteria > Burkholderiales > Burkholderiaceae_D > Telluria. The sequence goes on from DAMABW010000515.1 coordinate 271, forward strand.
GACCACCGTCCACGCCTACACCAATGACCAGGTGCTGACCGACGTGATGCACGAAGACCTGCGCCGCGCCCGTTCGGCCACCCAGTCGATGATCCCGACCAAGACCGGCGCCGCCGCCGCGGTCGGCCTGGTGCTGCCGGAACTGAACGGCAAGCTGGACGGCTTCGCGATCCGCGTGCCGACCATCAACGTGTCGATCGTCGACCTGACCTTCATCGCCAAGCGCGACACCACGGTCGATGAAGTGAACCAGATCATGAAGGCCGCGTCGGAAGGCGCCCTGAATGGCGTGCTGACCTACCAGACCGAACCGCTGGTCTCGGTCGACTTCAACCACAACCCGGCATCGTCGAACTTCGATTCGACCCTGACCAAGGTCTCGGGCCGCCTGGTGAAAGTCTCGTCGTGGTACGACAACGAGTGGGGCTTCTCGAACCGCATGCTCGACACCACCGTCGCGCTGATGAACGCCAAGTAATCCGGCGTTCGACGTAAAAAAAAACCGTGCGGCGCGAGCCGCACGGGTTTTTTGTTGCCTGTACCTCGCTTAGAAGTTGTAGGTACCGCGCACGTAGAAGGTGCGGCCCACAGCGTCGGTATAGCGCGGATCGTAGCCCGCCTGGAAGGTCTGCGACTGGTAGCTCAGCGGCGGCTGGCGGTCGGCCAGGTTGCGCACGCCCAGGGTCAGGCCAAAGCCTTTCTTCTGGGCCCAGGACACATAGGCGTCCAGGGTCGTGTACGACGGCACGCGGAATTCAGGATCCTGGTCCACGTAGCCGGTCTTGTAGCGGGCCGACAGGCCGGCGCCGAATTCGCCCAGGTTCCAGTTCAGCTGGGCCGAATTCTGCCAGCGGAACACCGGACCCACGCCCGAGTAGATGCCGACGTTCTGGTTCCACTCGCCGCCTTCCGAGTTCTGGTACTCGTACTTGTGGACCCAGGTGGTGTTCATCGCGAAGCTGAAGTTGCCGTAGTCGGCGGTACGCATGCGGTAGGCCGCGCTCAGGTCGACGCCGTCGGTCTTCAGGCCGCCCAGGTTCTGGGTACGCAGGTCGACGTAGCCGCAGGTGGCCGGGTTCGGGCACTGCGAGCCGTCGGTCGACAGGTTGCCGGCGCCGTTGCGGTGGTACAGGGCGGCGTACTTGACCGGATCGGCGAAGACGTCGTCCTCGCTCAGCGAACCGATCTGCTTCTCGAGTTCGATGCGGTAGAAGTCGGCGCCCAGGGTCAGGTTGTTGATCGGCTCGAACACGATGCCCAGGGTCAGGTTCTTCGACTCTTCCGGATCCAGGTTCTGGTTACCGCCGAACAGGGCCTGGAACTGCTGGCCGCAGCTGGTGGCGCGGGTCTTGCCCGGAGCCAGGACACCGCCCGGGCAGTTGACCGGGTCATCCTGCTCGGTGGTGTTGGTGTAGGTCTGGGCAGCGTTGATCTCGTACAGCGACGGCGCGCGGAAGCCGGTCGAGTAGGAGCCGCGTACCAGCACCGTCTGCGAAGGCTGGAAGCGGAAGCCGACTTTCGGATTGGTGGTGTTGCCGAAGTCGCTGTACTTGTCGTAACGCACGGCGGCGGTGACGTCCAGGGTGCTCAGGATCGGCACGTTCAGTTCGGCGAACAGGGCGTACACCGAGCGCGAGCCCGAGTTCAGCAGGTTCGGGTCGATGCCGGTGCTGGCCACGACTTTCTCGGCGTACTCGGTATTCGCGCGGTTCATGAACTTCTCGCGGCTGGCCTGGCCGCCGACTGCCAGCGCCGCGTTCTTGCCGGCGCCGACCCAGTCGCCGAACTCGCGGCTGGCGCTGAAGTCGAGGGTCTTGGTGGTGCCTTTCGCGGTCTGGATGGTGCCGTTCAGGGCGGCGCTTTCGATCAGCGTCATGCCTTCGGCGGTCTGGTCGCCGAAGGGATTGATGATGCCGTTCAGCACGCCTTCCGAGATGATGCCGCCGTCGCTGTAGCCCACCAGGTACTCGGTCACCTTGTTCTGGTTGTAGCTCAGGGCAGCCGTGTAGTCCCAGCCGGCCACGGCGCCGGAGAGCGAGGCCACGAAGCGCTGCTGGCGGTTGGTGTTCTGGTCGCCGCGCGAGCCGTTCGGCAGGTCGCGCCACTTGACGTTCAGGTAGCCTGGCTGGACGCCGTCGGGCAGGCCGGTGGTGGCGAACAGCGGATCGACATAGGTCGGGTCGATCGCGAAGCCGGCCGGCACCGCGCCCGGGTTACCCGGGAAGAAAGGATTCAGGCTGCCGTTCGGGCGCAGGCGGTTCATGTACAGGCCGCCGTAAGGAACCGGCGCGATCAGGCTGGCGACCTTGCTGCGGCTGACCAGGTATTCCAGGCCCAGTTCGTGGTTCTGCGGCAGCTTGATGGTGCCCTTGAACAGGCCGCTGGCGCGCTCGCTCTTCGGAATGTAGTCGACGAAGCTCGAGGTCGTCATGTAGCAGTCGGTGCCGGTATCGCCCGGGATCAGGTTCGGCGCCGAGGTGCAATCCGGCGCGGCCGGGTTGTAGCTGTCGCCGTCCTGGAAGTAGTTGGCCGGGCTGGTGGTCGGCGACAGGCCGCCCGGGTAGCGCGTGTTGAACGGACGCTGCAGGCCGTTGATGTTGGCCTGCTTCTGGAAGTCGCCGACCGCGAAGAAGTTGAAGCCGTCGGTGTCGAGGTCGCCGTAGCCGAAGCCGACGTTGGCGTTCTTGGCGATGCCGCCCGATTCTTCCGGCTTGTCGTAGCCCAGGGTCACGGTGCCGCCGGTGAAGTCCTTGCGGGTGATGAAGTTGATGACGCCGCCGACGGCATCGGAGCCGTACAGCGAGGAAGCGCCGTCGCGCAGCACTTCGACGCGCTCGAGCGCGGCGAACGGGATCATGTTCAGGTCGGGCGCCGAGCTGTCGAAGGCGTTGTTCGCCAGGCGGCGGCCGTTCAGGAGAACCAGGGTCTTGTTGGAGCCGATGCCGCGCATGTCGGCGAACGAGGCGCCGCCGGTGCTCAGGCCGACCACCTGGCTGGTGCCTTGCGAGGCCTGGACCGGCGCCAGGTTCGACAGCACCTGCTCGACGGTGTTGATGCCTTGCTTCTTGAGGTCTTCCATGCGGACGACGGTGACCGGAACCACGGTTTCCGCATCGATGCGCTTGATGGCCGATCC
>DAMABW010000516.1:0-3387 GCA_031999925.1 Massilia sp.
CAGCCTAGGCCGAGCCATGGCGCCCGAACCCGCCCATTTGGCCAGTTGGGTCCGGACCCGGTCTTTCGGCCAGTGCCGGCAAGGGTGCCCGTCCCTACACTTCCAGTCACTGCCATCCAGCGCAGAACACCCATCCTGAAAGGACCACCATGTCGAACAATTCCCTCTCGCGCCGCTCGCTGCTGACCGGCGTCGCCACCGCTGCCGCCGGCGCGGGCCTGGCCGCGGCCGGCAGCGCCGCAGCCGCCGCCGGTGCCAAACCCTCCGCGCCGGTGCAGCCGGGCGGCCGCGCCGGCCATTACCTGACGGTTGCCGACGGCACCGTCATCCACTACAAGGACTGGGGCAGCGGCCAGCCGGTCGTCTTCAGCCATGGCTGGCCGTTGCAGGGCGACGCCTGGGAAGACCAGATGTTCTTCCTGGCCTCGCACGGCTACCGCGTGATCGCCCACGACCGCCGCGGCCACGAGCTGTCGAGCCAGCCGTGGAGCGGCAACGACATGGACACCTATGCCGACGACCTGGCCGCCCTGATCAATCACCTCGACCTGAAGAATGCGGTGCTGGTCGGCCACTCGACGGGCGGCGGCGAAGTCGCCCGCTACATCGGCCGCCACGGCAATGCGCGCGTGGCCAAGGCCGTGCTGGTGGGCGCCGTGCCGCCGCAGATGGTGAAGTCGCCGACCAACCCGAACGGCCTGCCGATGGACGTGTTCGACGGCATCCGCAAGGGCGTGCTGGAAGACCGCGCCCAGTTCTTCATGGACCTGACGATCCCGTTCTACGGCTACAACCGCGCCGGCGCCAAGCCGTCGCAGGGCGTGCGCGAGACCTTCCGCAACCAGGGCATGCAGTGCGGGATCAAGAACGCCTACGACTGCATCAAGCAATTCTCGGAGACCGACTTCACGGCCGACCTGAAGAAGATCGACGTGCCGACCCTGGTCGTGCACGGCGACGACGACCAGATCGTGCCGATCGACGCCTCCGGCCGCGCCGCCGCCAAGCTGCTCAAGCGCGGCAGCCTGCTGGTGTACGAAGGCGCGCCGCACGGCCTGCCGACCACGCACAAGGCGCGCCTGAACGCCGACCTGCTCGCCTTTATCAAGGCATAGGAGCCTGTCTCGGCAAGCCCGGGTCGCTGCTGGCGCGCCTGGCAAGCGGGGGCTGCGTTGCTCGTCGTTGCATGGAACCACCATGCGGCCTCCTCGCGCCTTGCCCGCACTTGCCATGCTGACGCCATCTGCTGCCCCGTGCCTGCCGCGACAGGCTCCGCGGGCTGCGCCGGCCTATCCTTTCGTATAACTGGTGCGGCGGCCGGCGCACGCCGACAATCGAGGGGCTGGCGCGCTCGCGCCGGCCCTTTTTTTCGCCAGCCTCAGGAGCCACGCCATGGAGCAGCCCACCATCTCGCTGGTCGTCGCCGACGACCATCCCCTGATCCTCGCCGGCATCGCCGCCCTGATCGAGGCCGAGCCCGGCCTGGCCTTGCTGGGGCAAGCGGTCGATGCCGACGGTGCAGTGGCGCAGTACGAGCGCCTGCGCCCGGACGTGCTGCTGGTCGACCTCAACATGCCCGGCGGCGGCCTGGACGCGATCGCGCGCATCCGCGCCCGCAACCCTGACGCGCGCATCGTGGTTCTCACGACCTTCGACGGCGACGAGGACGTCCACCGGGCCCTGGCGGCCGGCGCCTGCGGCTACCTGCTGAAGCAGTCGGCATTTGACGAGATCGTGCATTGCCTGCGCCAGGCGATGGTGCGGCGGCGCTACCTGCCGCCCCAGCTGGCCGCGAAGCTGGCCGGGCGGATTCCCGCCAGCGCCCTGTCGGCGCGCGAACTCGACATCCTGGCCCACCTCAGCGCCGGCAAGAGCAACAAGCTGATCGCGCGCGACGCCGGGATCGGCGTCGGCACCGTCAAGTACCACATCAACAACATCCTCGCGAAACTCAACGTTGCCTCGCGCACCGAAGCGGCCAGCGTCGCCCAGCGGCGTGGCCTGCTGCCCACCTACTGAACCCCAAGGAGCACCCATGACTTCCACGGCCCCGGCACCCTCGGCCCCCCTCATCCTCTTCAACGGCTGCTTCCATACCGTCGACCGCGAAAATCCCCAGGCCAGCGCGGTGGCCATCCAGGACGGCAGGTTCCTCGCCGTGGGCGACCTTGAGGCCGTCATGCGCCACCGCGCGCCCGGCAGCCAGGTGATCGACCTGAACGGACGCACCGTCATCCCCGGCCTGAACGACTCGCACCTGCACCTGATCCGCGGCGGCCTGAATTACAATCTCGAACTGCGCTGGGAAGGCGTGCCTTCGCTAGCCGACGCGCTGCGCATGCTGAAGACCCAGGCCGACCGCACGCCGAACCCGCAGTGGGTGCGCGTCGTCGGCGGCTGGAACGAATTCCAGTTTGCCGAAAAGCGCATGCCCACCATCGAGGAAATCAACTGCGCCGCGCCCGACATCCCGGTGTTCGTGCTGCACCTGTACGACCGCGCCCTGCTCAACCGCGCCGCCCTGCGCGCCGTCGGCTACGACCGCAACACGCCGAACCCGCCCGGCGGCGAGATCGTGCGCGATGCCGACGGCAACCCGACCGGCATGCTGATCGCGCGCCCGAACGCGATGATCCTGTACGCCACCCTGGCCAAGGGCCCGACCCTGCCCCACGATTTGCAGGTGAATTCCACGCGCCAGTTCATGCGCGAACTGAACCGCCTGGGGGTGACCAGCGCCATCGACGCCGGCGGCGGCTTCCAGAACTACCCCGAGGATTACGCTGTCATCGACGAGTTGGCGCGCGCCGAGCAGCTGACCATCCGCATCGCCTACAACCTCTTCACCCAGAACAAGGGCAAGGAGCTGGGCGATTTCGAAAAATGGACCGACATGATCAAGCCGGGCGACGGCAGCGACTTCTATCGCCATAACGGCGCCGGCGAGATGCTGGTGTTCTCGGCCGCCGATTTCGAGGACTTCCTGCAGCCGCGTCCCGACCTGCCCGAAGGGATGGAAGACGAGCTGGAAAAGGTGGTGCGCCATCTGGTGGAGCAGCGCTGGCCCTTCCGCCTGCATGCCACCTACGACGAATCGATCTCGCGCATGCTCGACGTCTTCGAGAAGGTGAACCGCGACATTCCGTTTTCCGGCCTGTCCTGGTTCTTCGACCACGCCGAGACCATCAGCCCACGTAACATCGAGCGCGTGCGCGCCCTGGGCGGCGGCATCGCGATCCAGCACCGCATGGCGTTCCAGGGCGAGTTCTTCGTCGAGCGCTACGGCGCGGAGGCGGCCAAGGCCACGCCGCCGGTGGCGCGCATGCTGGAGATGGGCGTGCCGGTGGGCGGCGGCACCGATGCCACCCGTGTGGCCAGCTACAACCC
>DAMABW010000517.1:0-3374 GCA_031999925.1 Massilia sp.
GTCTGCGAACGCACCGCCGCGTTCTCGTAGTTCTGCAAGCCCTGGTCGTAGCGCCTGGCTTCGTAGTCCTCGTTACCGAAGTACTTCACCGTCTCGTAGTTCAGCAACGAATCGATGGCCTTGGTATTCGCCTTCGAGTCGAGCTCGTTCATGGTGCGGCGGAAGTGGGTGCGCCATTCCGTCACGACCACCGTGAAGGTGATGTAGGCCGCCAGCGCGCCGGCCGTGATGATGGTGAACCAGATGTCGTAGTTGAACGCCAGGTAGCCCAGCACCAGCGTGATCTCGACCAGGGTCGGCAGCACGTTGAACAGCGAATACGAGATCAGCGAATTCACGCCGCGCGTGCCGCGTTCGATATCGCGCGTCATGCCGCCGGTCTGGCGGTTCAAATGGAAGCGCAGCGACAGCGCGTGCAGGTGGCGGAACACCTTTAACGCGATGGTGCGCACCGCACGCTGGGTCACGCGCGCGAACAGGAATTCGCGCAGCTCGGTAAACACCGTGGTCGACAGGCGCAGCGCACCATAGGCCAGCAGCGCGCCGACCGGCAGCACCAGCAGGGCCTGCGGATGGGCCGGGTCGATGGCGAGTTGGTCGATGAGTTGTTTCAGCACCAGCGGCACGCCGACGTTCGCCATCTTGGCGCCGATCAGGGCGCCGAGGGCGGCGATCACACGCCATTTATAGACCCAGAGGTAGGGGAACAGGGTGCGCAGCGTGGCCCAGTCGGTGCGTTGCCGGTCCTTGTTTTCAGGCGGTGGAAGGGAGCTGGCGGGAGTGCGTCGCATGGCAGGGGTCCGGTATTTGTGGTTCAATTCGGGTCGATTGTAGCTTTTCACGAGAATTCACGATGACCACGCCAGAAAAAGACGACACCCCGACCAACCGCCTGCCGGAAGGGAAAATTCCGCAGCTGCGGGTGATGCCGGGCGCCCCCGACGCCAACATCTATGGCGATGTGTTCGGTGGCTGGATCATGGCCCAGGTCGACATCGCCGGCTCGCTGCCGGCCACGCGCCGCGCGAATGGCCGCGTCGCCACCATTGCCGTCAACTCCTTCCTGTTCAAGAACCCGGTGTTCGTCGGCGACCTGCTGTCGTTCTACGCCGATATCGTCAAGGTCGGCAACACGTCGATCACGGTGTACGTCGAGGTCTATGCCGAGCGCAACCGCCTGCAGTCGAACATCGTCAAGGTCACCGAAGCGACCCTGACCTACGTGGCCACCGGCCCGGACCGCAAGCCGCGCCAGCTGCCGCCGCTCGAATCGCTGATCCACCACCAGCAGTAATGACAGGGCCGCGCCGCGCTTTCCTGCTGGACGCGGCGCGCCTCGCGGCGGTCAGCACGGCCGGCCTCGGCTTCACGGCCAGCGCCAGCGCCGCCGGCCCCGCCTACCCCTTCAGCCTCGGCGTCGCCTCCGGTTCGCCGCTGCCCCATGCGGTGATCCTGTGGACACGCATCCTGCACGATCCCTTGAATGCGGCGTCGACGCCCGCGCTCGCCCTGACGGTGCGCTGGGAAGTGGCCGAGGACGACGCCTTCCGCAAGATCGTCCGCAAAGGCAGTGCAGTCGCCTCCCCCGCCCTGGCGCACAGCGTGCATGTCGACGCCACCGGTTTGCAGCCGGACCGCCCTTACTGGTACCGCTTCATGCTGGGCGATGCGGTCAGTCCCGTCGGCCGCACGCGCACCGCGCCGGCGCCGGATGCGATGCCGTCCATGCTCAGGCTGGCCGTGGCCTCCTGCCAGCACTGGGAGTTCGGTCACTACGCGGCGCACCGCCACATCGCGGCAGCCGCGCCCGACCTGGTTGCCTTTTTAGGCGACTACATCTACGAGTGGGGCCCGTACCAGCTGCGCCATCCGCCGCGTGCGGTGCGCGTCGACGAATCCTTCACGCTGGCCCAATACCGCGCCCGCTATGCGCAATACAAGAGCGACCCGGATCTGCAGGCGGCGCACCGCGCCGCGCCCTGGATCGTGACCTGGGACGACCACGAAGTCGCCAACGACTACGCCGGCGACGTCGACGAGCGCCTGGCGCTAGACTTCGCCACGCGCCGCGCCGCCGCCTACCAGGCCTTCTACGAACACATGCCGCTGCGCCTGCCCGTGCCCAAAGCCGGCTTCGGCGCCTTGCGCATGCACCAGCGCTACGATTGGGGACGCCTGGCGCGCTTCCACGTGCTCGACGACCGCCAGCATCGTTCGCCGCTAGCCTGCCCGAAGCCAGGCCGCGGCGGCTCGAACGTGGTGCTGGCGCGCGCCTGCGAGGCACTGCGCGATCCGCAGCGCACCATGCTCGGCGGCGCACAGGAAGCCTGGCTGGCGCAGGGCCTGTCGTCGTCGAAGGCGCGCTGGAACCTCCTGGCCCAGCAAACCCTGATGGCGCAATCGAGCGGCGTGCCGGTGCGCGCGCCCGAGGATGGCCGCTTCTGGACCGATGGCTGGGACGGCTATCCGGCGGCGCGCCGGCGCCTGCTCGATACGGTGGCCAAAAGCGGCGCGCGCAATCCGCTGGTGCTGTCGGGCGACGTCCATACCTTCTATGCCGCCGAACTGCGGCGCGACTTCCACCGGTCGGTCTCGAAGGCGAATCCGGTCATCGCGGCGGAATTCTGCGGCACCTCGATCACCTCCAGTTCGCGGGCCCAGGCGCGCACCCAGGAAAACGTCGACCGCAATCCGCATATCCTGTACGGGCGCAGCGACCGGCGCGGCTACATGCTGCTGGAACTGACGCCGAAGGCGGCGCAGGCGCGCTTCATGGCGCTGGACGAGGTGCGCGACCCGCAATCGAAACAGTCGACGCTGGCCGCTTTCGCCGTCGAGGATGGCGCACCCGTGGTCCGCCAGAGCGGCGCCGCGTGACGGCCGAGTCGCCCGGCATTGACAAAAAGTTCAATGGTTACAAGTAACCACGGTCATTTCGCTTAGAATGGCCGGTCCACCGCCGTCTTCGTAAAGCCATCCCATGCCCGACTCCCCTCATCTCCTGCCTCCCGCGAACGACGACCTGGGCTGGCTCACGGGCGGCGGCGAAATGGGCGCGCTGATCCGCAGCATGGACTGGTCGAAGACGCCGCTCGGCCCGCCCGCCACCTGGCCGCAAAGCCTGCGCACTTCGGTCAGCCTGTGCCTGTCCTCGACCTTCCCGATCCTGATCGCCTGGGGGCCGGACAACATCCAGATCTACAACGACGCCTACCGCCCGATCTGCGGCGATTTGCACCCGCAGTCGATGGGCGGCGCCTTCAAGGAAGTCTGGGCCAGCGCGCTGCCGGTGGTGGGCGACGCCTTCGAGCGCGCGCACCAGGGCGAAGGGACCTACATCCGCGACCAGCGCATGTTCCTCGACCGCTACGGCT
>DAMABW010000518.1:0-3344 GCA_031999925.1 Massilia sp.
ACGACTTGCAGGTCGTTGTCCTTGGCGAAGTTCACCACGAAGTGATACGCCAGGGGTTCGGCTTTCTGCAGCTTGTTATCGACGACGACGGCCTTGACGCCGTTCACCACGGTCGGGTGGACGTAGGGAGAAAACTGGAGGTGAGCATGGCGTCCGCCGCTGCCTTCGGGACGGAAGCAGGACATGACGCCGCACAGGCGCTCCGCCCAGTCGCTGGGGCGAAACTGCTTGCCTTTGTTCGTAAGTCCCAGGATGAAGAATTCGCCGTTGGCGCCTTCGCTCCCGGTATGCGGTAACTCTGCCATAGTGCTGCTTGCTGATACAAGAATACTGCGTGGAGGAGACAACGGCAGTATTATATCTTATAGAAGACCTGCGGACGAGTCTTGTCTGGACAACTTTAGCCTCCTCCCCCGCAAAGCGCAGGAAATACGGCCCAACAGACAGGATCTGCGCGCAAGTCGCACCCTTCCAGTTACCCCAGCCAGACCACGCTGGACAGCAGGAGCAAGAGGATCATCCATAGTATCAGAGCGCGCCAGACCAGGCCCACCGTGCTTTGCAGTGCGCGCAGGTTCGGCTCCTCGCCCGGCAGGACGTCGCTCTCGGCTTCGCTCAAATCGACCAGGGCGGCGTCGGCCGGCAGCAACTGCGGTGCGTTCTCGAAGGGCGTTCCCAGGCGCACACCCATGGCGCCGCCGCCGGCGGCCAGGATGATGCCGCGCGATTCGTCGGTCCAGCGGCTGGCGAAATTGCGCCAGGCATAAATGGCATCCTCGAAATTGCCGACCACGGCAAACGCGATCGCGGTCAGGCGCACTGGAATCCAGTCGATCCAGTAAAAGGCCTTGGCGGCGAACTGGCCGAAAGCTTCGTTGCGCATGTGTTCGGGTTCGTTCCAGGCGCGCGCCAGGTATTCCGAGACGCGGTAGAGCACGGCGCAGGCGGGGCCGGCCGGCATCAGGAACCAGAAGAACACGCCGAACACGCTGCGGTGGGTAGTGATCAGGGATTTTTCGACGGCGATGCGCGCAATTTCCTGGGCATCCATGCCGACCGTGTCGATGCGCGCCCATTCGGCCAGTAGCAGGCGCGCCGTGGCATCGTCGCCCTGGTTCAGGGCCAGCTGGATCGAGGTGAAGTAATGGCTGTAGTGGCGGAAACCGAGGGTCAGGTAGACCACCGCCACGTTCCAGGCGAATGCCAGGAACACCAGGCCGTAGTATTGCAGCACCCAGTAGACGATGGCTGCCGGCAGCACCAGTGCCAGCATCATCAGGACCCATCCCATGCGGCCGTTCTTCGGCTCGCCGGCGTTGAACCAGCCTTCGATGCGCATCGCAAGCGTCTTGATGCCGCCGTAGACCTGGTTATCCGCGCGCAGGGGCTTCAGCTGTTCGATCAGCAAAGCGCACAGAATGGAAAAAAATGTCATGCAAATCCTTCTTTTGTTATGGCAATACTACGCTGCCCGCTACGATAGCGCAGACGCCCGCCATAATCAAACCCCTGGAGGCTGCCTCATCGGCAATAAAGGGCAAGTTGATGGCCGCATGGCCGCCATTTAATGCCCACTTAAGCCTGGAGATTGCCGAACCGCCTTGTCAGGCGCGCAGGAAATGGAAGAGATTGCGCAGCATGCCGGCCGTCGCGCCCCAGATGAAGAAGCGCTCGTAGGGCATGGCGTAGAAGCTGCGCCGCCCTGCCCCTTCGGGCATCTCGAAGGACATGCGCTGGTGGTGGGCGCCGTTCATCAGGAAGGCGAGCGGCACTTCGAAGATCTCGGCCACCTCGCCGGGGTCGGCGGTCAGCTCGAAAGGCGGCGTCACCAGCGCCACCACCGGGCGCACACGGTAGGCGCTGGCGGTAATGTATTCCGGCAGCACGCCGACGATCTGCACATGGCGGCGGTGCAGGCCGATTTCTTCTTCGGATTCGCGCAGCGCCGTTTCGATGGGCGAGGAATCGAATTCCTCGGCGCGGCCGCCGGGAAAGCTGATCTGGCCGGCGTGGCTGCTGAGATGGTCGGTGCGCTGCGTCAGCAATACCGTCAGGCCTTCCGGACGATCGACCAGCGGCACCAGCACCGAGGCGCGGCGCAGCTTGTAGCCTGGCTGGAAAGGCAGTTCCTCGGCGGTTTCCGGGTCCCAGGCGCGTAGGGTTTCGGCGAAGCGCGCACGCAGGCGGGCGGCGGTCAGCAGCGCCGGGTCGACGGGCGCTTCGCCGGCGATGGCGTCCACCGGCAGGCGGGTAGGATCGAGATGCAGCTTTACCAAAAGGATTTCCTCCAGCCAAGAGCGGGAACAGATAAAGAAAAAGGCATCCCGGAGGATGCCTTTTTCGTTCCACAGACGCGATTACTGAGCGGCGGTGGTGGTAGCGACGCGGCGCTGCGGCAGTTTCTCTTTGATACGTGCCGATTTGCCCGAACGCTCACGCAGGTAGTACAGCTTCGCACGACGAACGTCGCCGCGGCGCTTGACTTCGATCGACGCGATCAGTGGGGAGTACAGCTGGAACGTACGTTCCACGCCTTCGCCCGACGAGATCTTGCGAACGATGAAGTTCGAGTTCAGGCCACGGTTACGACGCGAGATGACGACGCCTTCGTATGCCTGGGCGCGCTTGCGGTTGCCTTCGACGACGTTGACGTTGACGATCACGGTGTCGCCAGGTGCGAAATCAGGAATGGCACGGCCGAGGCGCGCGATTTCTTCCTGCTCGAGTTGCTGAATCAGGTTCATGCTTATGACTCCAAAAACCATCTTGCTGGCGCTGTACTTGTTGCCCAGTAGAGGATGGGGTTGAACACACGGGCAACATGCCCGGATGCTGCGCACCATAATCGGTGCATTTTTCCAGCCTAGCCCTCTTGCGGGAGCGTGGCCAAAAACTTTTCGTCGGCTGGCGTCAAGCGCCCTGCCTTCCTTGCGGCGTCGAGCAATTCGGGCCGCTTTTTCAGTGTCGCTTCCAGCATGCGCTGGCGGCGCCACTTGATAATCTCTGCATGGTTGCCGCCCATCAGTACCGGCGGCACAGCCACGTCTTCATACACTTCCGGCCGCGTGTAATGCGGCGAATCGAGCAGGCCGTTGACGAAACTGTCTTCGACCGCCGAGGCATCGTCACCCAGCACGCCGGGCAAGAGTCGCACCACCGCATCCATCAAGGCCATCGCCGGCAACTCGCCGCCGGAAAGCACGAAGTCGCCGAGAGAAATCTCCTCATCGACGACACGGTCCAGCAGACGCTGGTCCACGGCTTCGTAGCGCCCGCACAGGATCACGAGACCGGGTTCGTCCTTCAGGGCCGTCACGCGTTCGTGCGTCAGCGGTTTGCCTTGC
>DAMABW010000519.1:0-3343 GCA_031999925.1 Massilia sp.
GAAGAGCAGGCGGCGCGACTGGCGCAGGTGGTCAGCGTGTTCAAGCTGGAAGAGGAGGGCGCGGCGGTGCCGGTGGCGAAGGCGCCGGTGCGCAAGCTGCTCGGCCGTTGATCCGCATCGCGCGATACGGGAGAGCGAAGGTGGGTTCTAGAACCCACCAGGCAGGGCGCCTGCACATCCATTCCCCGATCTGAACCCGGCCATTACGCATCTTTGCCTTTCCGGACATTCCTGTCCGCACCCCATCATCCGCCGCCGCGATTTAACAATCTCCCCGGCTCGCGTGCGCGCCGTTTCGCTGCATCTGTCTATGATGCAGCGATGCGCGGAGACTATTCCCAGGCAGTATTTACCTGCACAAAAGCCCGCTGTCTTGGGGAATTGTGTATCGGGTCCGCGCACGATTGCCCTGCCTATTGTGGATTACCCGTAATCCGTCGCAGCTCTGCAACTGTTACATGGCACTTTTGTATCAGCCGTGTATCCGCCTCCCGTGCGCACTCGTTTCCGTGTAGCATCGCCCCCTTTTTGAAAGTTCCACCTCACGCGCGCCCGGCCGGGCGTGACGTCATTACCGAGAACTGTTATGTCTGACGAAACCAAATCCCCCTCCCGCCGGAGCCTGATCAAGAGTCTGGTCTTCGTGCCGATGGGCGTCGGCGTTGCCGGCGCCATCCAGGGCGTCACCGGCGCCACCGCCAGCACGACGACCACGGCCGAAGGCAAGCCCGACGACTACAAGCCGACCTTCTTCAATGCCGACGAATGGCGCTTCCTCGGCGCCGCCGTCGACCGCCTGATCCCGCACGACGAACACGGTCCGGGCGCTGTCGAATCCGGCGTGCTGGAATTCCTCGACCGCCACATGCAGACCCCGTACGCCAACGGCGGCGTGTGGTACATGCAGGGCCCGTTCCTGGAAGCGGCGCCCGAGTTCGGCTACCAGGGCAAGCTGCCGCTGCGCGACATCCTGCGCGTCGGCATCAAGGCCATGGACGCGCACTGCACCGCCAACTTCTCGGGCAAGCGTTTCGCCGACCTGGGCGTGGCCAAGCAGGAAGCCCTGCTGAAGGATGCCGAAGCCGGCAAGATCAAGCTGGAAAACATCTCGGCCAAGCTCTTCTTCAGCAATTTGCTGAACGAAACCCGCAACGGCTATTTCGCCGACCCGCGCCACGGCGGCAACAAGAACATGGGCGCCTGGAAAATGATCGGCTACCCGGGTATGCGCGCCGATTACCTCGACTGGGTCGAGGTACGCGACAAACCGTATCCGATCGGACCGGTGGACCTGGCAGGACGCAGAGGATAAAAAGAACATGGCAATCGTAAAAAACAAAGTAGACGTCGTTATCGTCGGCATGGGCTGGACCGGCGCCATCATGGCCAAGGAACTGACCGACGCCGGCCTGAACGTGGTGGCGCTCGAGCGCGGCCCGGACCGCGACACGCAAACCGATTTCTCGTACCCGCGCGTGGTCGACGAGCTCGAAGGCTCGGTGCACCGCAAGTACCTGCAGTCGCTGAACCAGGAAACCGTGACCATCCGCCACGGCATCAACGACACCGCCGTGCCTTACCGCCAGATGGGTTCGTTCAAGCCGGGCACCGGCGTCGGCGGCGCCGGCAGCCACTGGTCGGGCGCCCACTTCCGCGCACTGCCGGAAGACTTCAAGGTGCGTTCCAACCTGGAGCAGCGCTTCGGCAAGAACTTCATCCCGGCCAACATGACGGTGCAGGATTTCCCGGTCACCTATGAAGACCTGGAACCGCACTTCGACCATTTCGAATACGTCTGCGGCACCTCGGGCAAGGGCGGCGTCATCAACGGCCAGATCGTCGAAGGCGGCAACCCGTTCGAGGGTTCGCGCAAGCGCGACTACCCGCTCGGCCCGAACCCGAGCTACCTGGGCGCCGAATGGTTCTACAAGGCCGCGCGCGAAATGGGCTACCACCCGTTCCCGATCCCGGCCTCGAACGCCTCGGCACCGTACATCAATCCGTACGGCTGCCAGATGGGCCCGTGTAACGCCTGCGGCTTCTGCTCGGACTACGGCTGCCTGAACTACTCCAAGGCCAGCCCGAACGTCAACATCCTGCCGGTGCTGCGCACCCGCGAGAACTTCACGCTGCGCACCCACGCCCAGGTGCTGAAGGTGAACCTGAGCGCCGACAAGAAGATGGCCACCGGCGTGTCCTACCTCGACGCGGAAGGCCGCGAAACCGAGCAGCCGGCCGACCTGGTCCTGCTGTGCGCGTTCTCGCTGTTCAACGTGCACATGATGCTGGTGTCGGGCATCGGTACCCCGTACGACCCGGTCAGCAAGACCGGTAACGTCGGCAACAACTACTCGTACCAGAACCTGAACCGTGTATCGCTGTTCTTCGACGAGACCGTGCAGGCCAACCAGTTCATTGGTATCGGCGGCGCCGGCACCACCTTCGACGACTTGAACGGCAACCGCAACGATTCGTCGAAGACCGGCTACATCGGCGGCGGCATCATCTGGGCGCGCCAGCCGGGCGCCGGCCCGGTGCGCGGCATCGCCACCCCGCCGGGCGTGCCGGCCTGGGGCAGCGAATGGAAGAAGGGCGTGAAGGAAGCCTTCCGCCACTCGTTCTACTACGAAGTGCAGGGTTCCTGCATGTCGTACGACGACGCTTACCTGAGCC
This sequence comes from Massilia sp., assembly GCA_031999925.1. Taxonomy (GTDB): domain Bacteria; phylum Pseudomonadota; class Gammaproteobacteria; order Burkholderiales; family Burkholderiaceae_D; genus Telluria. The sequence continues at coordinate 2,674 of DAMABW010000519.1, forward strand.
TGGACCCGACGTATAAAGATGCCTTCGGCCGTCCGCTGCTGCGCATGACCTTCGACTGGCACGACAACGAGATCAAGGCCTCGCAGTACCTGGTCGAGAAGGCACAGGACATGTGCAAGGTCCTGGGACCGAAGGCGATGAAGGGCGACGCCAAGAAGGACGGCTCGCACTACAACATCACCCAGTACCAGTCGACCCACACCTGCGGCGGCGCGATCATGGGCTCGAACCCGAAGACCTCGGCCCTGAACAAGTACCTGCAATCGTGGGACGTGCCGAACGTATTCGCGCCGGGCGCCAACGCCTTCCCGCAGAACAACGGCTACAACCCGACCGGCATGGTCGGTGCACTGACCTACTGGTGCGCCAAGGCGGTACGCGAGCTGTACTTGAAAAACCCGGGCCCGCTGGTGCAGGCATAAGACGCAAGGATGAGCATGAGTTCCAAGAAAAAAATCCTGGCCGGCGTCGTCGGCGTGGGCGCCCTGGTGTTCGTTGGTGCGCTGACCTACGCGCTGATCCCGACCGCTACCCGTGACATCGGCCCAGGCCAGCAGGTCGCGGCCGGCAGCGCCGAAGAAAAGCAGCTGATCGAAGCGGGCCGCTACGTGGCCGTGGCGTCGGACTGTATCGCCTGCCACACCGCGGGCAACGGCAAGCAGTACGCCGG
>DAMABW010000520.1:0-3312 GCA_031999925.1 Massilia sp.
ATGCACCAGTCGTCGCCCGTGCGGTGGTGGTGCGCATGGCGGATGCGGTACAGGGCCGGGTCGCGGTTGGTCATGATCGGCGAGGACATCGCGTCTTCGCTCATCTTGGCGCGCAGGATGTGTTCGCCGTCCTTGTACTTGCCGGCCTTCATGTCGCGGAAGAGTTGCAGCGATTCTTCCGGCGGACGGTTACGGAAAGGCGAATTCGTGCCCGGCGTACCGAAGTTGCCGCGGTTCTTCGCCATGTCTTCGGCGCTCTGGCTGTCGACGTAGGCATAGCCTTTGGTGATCAGGTACTCGGCCATCTCGTACAGCTTGCCGAAGTAGTCCGAGGCGTAGTGCAGGTATTCCTCGCCGCCTTGCTCCCAGGTGAAGCCCAGCCACTTCACGCTGTCCATGATGGTGTCGACGTATTCCTGGTCTTCCTTCTCGGGATTGGTGTCGTCGAAGCGCAGGTGGCAGCGGCCGGCGTAGTCGCGCGCCAGGCCGAAGTTCAGGCAGATCGATTTCGCGTGGCCGATGTGCAGGTAGCCGTTCGGCTCGGGCGGGAAGCGCGTGATGACTTCCGGCATGCCGTCGCGCTTGTGGGTGCCGGCCGCCAGGTCGTTCTCGATGATGGCGCGCACAAAATTCGACGAAGGCGCGTTGGCCGCCGCATTGTTCTTTTCAGTGCTCATGAAAAAGGTGTTTGGATTAGGTAAAGTTCTTGCCATTTTACCGTAGACGGGGGCGCCACGGTCCGCGTATGTGGTGGAGCGCACGGAGTGCGTTTAATGCGAAGCACATACTTGGGCGCTATTGCTCCTACTTGCAAGTGGCTGGCGAGGCCTTTCCGTCCGTCTGGCCGCGCTGACAAGTTGGTGATTTCTATAGGATAATCTCGTTTTGCCGTTTTTCGGCACCAGCCGGAGAGTTCCAAATTGGAAAATTTATACGCGATCCTCGGCGTCGCGCCGAACGCCAGCGACGACGAGATCAAGAAGGTCTACCGCTCGCTGGCCATGCGCTACCACCCCGACCGCAACCAGGCGCCGGGTGCGGAAGCGCGCTTCAAGGCCGTCACCAAGGCCTACGAGATCCTGTCCGACCGCGCCAAACGCGACGAATACAACCAGAGCGTGAACCACCGCATCGTGCTCGATGCCGAGGCCGAGGCCTTCGAGCTGTGGCGCTCGCTGTTCGCGCTGAACGGCGTGACGCTGCAAGTCTGAGCTTGCTTCGGGCCTGAACGCCCTCACGCAACCGAACCCCCTACAGGAACAAGAACATGAAAAGAGTACATCCCGAATTCGCCTACCAGTCGCGTGAGCTGGAAGGCCAGATCGACGGCACCCTGGGCGACCCGCCCAACAAGAAGAACTACGACATGATGGTCGGCGCCCTGGTGTCGGAATACGCCGGCGGCTCGGGCATCGACGATGTCAACCTGATGGCCTTCGCCCTCGTTGACAAGATTCGCTTCAAGGACCCGAAAGGCCTGCTGCGCGAAGCGGCCGACTACGAAGGCGGCGACCCGGCCCCGGTGTTCGCCATGGCCGAGTGCGAAGGCGAGGACGGCGCGGCCATGTACGCGTCGATGACGGAAAACCATCCGGAACTGGCGCGCCAGGCCATCATCACCGCCTTCCTGTATAAACACCAGCAGCGCTGGCAGGACGACGACCATTCGCTCGACCAGCTGGCCGAAGGCGACGAGGGCGACGACGAAGACGACGTCCAGAGCATGGACGACACCGCCGCCACCGACGACTTCACCCAGATTTTCGATCAGGGAGAACGTGAATGAGTGACAAAGCCAACCTGCCGGCGCTGACCAAACAGGTGAGCGAACTGGTACTGGCCGGCTCGCTGCAGCACGCCGAAGAGGCGTTCTCGCAGGCAGCCGACGAACACGGCGACTACGCCGTGGTGGAGGTGCTGTCGACCCTGCCGCCGCAAGTGACCGCGCTGCACCTGGCCGGCTTCGACGGCGCCAAGACCTCGCTGGCCACCATGCTGGTGCCGCCGAAGGCCTGGGCCGAGAGCCTGGCCTACCTGGCCGCGACCTGGCCCGACAACCTGATCGAGGACGATCCCGAGCGCCTGGCCGAAGGCCTGTTCAACCACGTGCATGGCGTGGTCTACGCCAACGACGACGAGGACCGCCGCCACGAACTGCTGCAGGAAGCCTCGAGCACCGACCACGGCGCGACCGTGTTCGCCATCATCTGGTCGCTGGCGCCGAAGGAGATCATGGAAGTGGCCGGCGAAATCAACCTGAAGGGCCGCTACGTGACGGGCCAGACCTCGGCCGACAGCGACATCATTCCGCTCGCGGTCGACCTGGCGAAGGCCAGCGAAGACGGCTGGGAGCGTTCGCTGATCGAGCTGTTCCCGGAGTTCCGTCACAGCGCCGAGATGGCCGACGCCGAATACCCGGACGATCCCGACGAAGATCCGGAGTTCCAGCAGCGCGGCACGCGCGAGCTGCTGTACCGCCTGCGCAAGCAGGTGCCGTCGGTCCGTACCATGCCGCGCCGCAGTACGCGCAAGAGCATGGGCTCGGACATCTTCTCGTGAGCGGGGACGGTTCGCCGATGCTGCCTGCACTCGTTATCGAGAAACTGCCGCGCCTGGTCCGCGCGATCAAGCTGCTGGTCAATGAAGAACCCGAGGAAGCGGCGATCCTGGCCGACGAACTGTCCGGAGTCACGGCGATGGTGGCCGAGAAGTTCACCAACGACCGCACCGCCGAAGGCATACAGCGCGCGCTGCTGCTGACGGTGGGCGGCGTGTCGCTGGGTCTGGAGGCGATGCTGGTGGAAGAGGGGATCAGCGAGGAAGAGGGCGATGCCGTCGCCCTCGACATCCTGATCGAGGAGGGCATCGAGTACGTGTTCCAGACGGGCTTCCGCCTGATCCGCGAACTGTCCGCGCTGCCCGAGGACAGCCTGGTCGGCGAGTACGACAGCGACCCGGTGTACGCCCAGCGCCGCCTGAAGGAGCTGTTCGTCGACCTCTGCACCGCCGACCCGGGCGAAACCTGGAGTGGCTACGAGCGCTACCTCGGCCAGTTGCAGCAGCGCCAGGGCGTGCAGGCCGTCGTGCGCGCCGCCCAGTGGCTGCGCAAGAACCACTTCGAAGGCCCGGTCAACGACCCGGACCTGAACGCCGAAGGCGTAATCGCGCTGGCGGTCATCTTCGCGGTGGAGGGTGGCGGCACGATCGTCGCGCGCACCACGCAGAAGGGCTTCGAGCGCTTCGTGAAGGCGGTGCGCAAGGACGACCCCGACTTCGAGACCGGCTGGGCCCACTTCCTCGACAAGATCCCGG
>DAMABW010000521.1:0-3308 GCA_031999925.1 Massilia sp.
CCCTCACCGCCAGCGGCAAGCTGAAAGGCATCAACCGCAGCCTGGCGGCCCTGAAGAAGAGCGGCACGCTGGAATGGGACCTGACCGAAGTCGACAGCATCGACCACATCGGCGCCCAGATGTTCTGGAATGCCTGGGGCAAGAAGCGCCCCGCGCAGCTGAAGCTCGACCCGCGCCAGGAAGAACTCTTCGCGCGCATCGAGAAGGCCACCGAGATCAGCATGCCGCGCCCGCGCGTCAGCGCGCTGAACTGGATCATCGTGCTCGGCCAAGGATTGCTGACCTTCTTCGAGCACCTGCACGGCTTCATCGAACTGATCGGGCGCCTGGTGCAGGACCTGGGGCGCTTCGTGCGCCGCCCGAACACCGGCCCCTGGCGCGAAATCTCGGCCAACATCTACCACTCCGGCTTCCAGGCCCTGGGCATCACGGCCCTGGTCGGCTTCCTGATCGGTGTGGTGCTGTCTTATCTGTCGGCGCAGCAGCTGCGCCAGTTCGGCGGCGACGTCTACCTGGTCGACATCCTCGGCATGGCCGTGATCCGCGAACTCGGGCCGCTGCTGGCGGCAATCCTGGTGGCCGGCCGTTCCGGTTCCTCGATCACGGCGCAGCTGGGCGTGATGCGGGTGAACGAGGAACTCGACGCCATGCTGGTCATGGGCATCTCGCACGGCTACCGCCTGATCATGCCGAAGGTGATCGCGCTCGGCATCGCCATGCCGCTGCTGGTGGTCTGGACCGACGCCATGGCCCTGCTCGGCGGCGCCGCCTCGGCCAAGCTGGAGCTGGGCCTGTCGTTCCGCTACTTCCTGCAAAAGCTGCCGGACGCGGTGCCGATGGCGAACTACACGATCGGCCTGTTGAAAGGCATGACCTTCGGCATGCTGATCGCGCTCGTCTCCTGCCACTTCGGCCTGCGCATCAAGCCGAACACCGAAAGCCTGGGGCGCGGCACCACCACGTCCGTGGTCACCTCGATCACGGTCGTCATCCTGGCCGACGCCGTGTTCGCCATCATCTTCAGCGGGGTGGGTTTCTGATGGCCGAACAAAAGCAGCCACGCCAGCAGCAGCTGAATCGCAAGCCGGAAGAAGACGTCGGCCCGCCGGTGGTCGAGATCCGCAATTTGTGGACCAAGTTCGGCAAGACCGTGGTGCACCAGGACCTGAACCTGGAAATCTACTCCGGCGAGATCCTGTCCATCGTCGGCGGCTCGGGCACCGGCAAGACCGTGCTGCTGCGCCAGATGCTGGGCCTGGAACGGCCGACGCGCGGCTGCGTGCGCGTGTTCGGCGAAGACATCAGCGAGGCCGGTCCCGAGCAGCTGCAGCGCATGCGTAACCACTGGGGCATGCTGTTCCAGCAAGGTGCGCTATATTCGGCCCTGACGGTGTTCGACAACATCGCCCAGCCGATGCGCGAGCTGCGCGCCCTGCCCGAGGACGTGATCCGCGACGCCGTGCTGCTGAAGATGGACATGGTCGGCCTCGGCGCCGAACACGCCAACAAGATGCCGTCGGATTTGTCGGGCGGGATGATCAAGCGCGCCGCATTGGCGCGTGCCCTGGCGCTGGAGCCGCGCCTGCTGTTCCTGGACGAGCCGACCGCCGGCCTCGACCCGGACCTGTCGGATGCCTTCGTGGCCCTGATCCAGGCCCTGCACCGCGAACTGAAACTCACCGTGGTGATGGTCACCCACGACCTCGACACGCTGTTCGCGCTTTCCTCGCGCATCGCGGTCCTGGCCGAGAAGCACGTGCTGGCGGTCGGTCCGTCGCGCGACGTGCTGCGGGTCGACCATCCGTTCATCAAACATTTCTTCCTCGGCCCGCGCGGGCGCCGTGCACTCGAAGTGCTCGACGAACGCGACGAAGCCGCCGAAGACGAAGCGAAGGAGTGACATGGAAAACCGATCGTATGCCCTGATGACAGGCGTGTTCACGATTGCCCTCTTGGTGGCCACCGTGCTGGTGGGCCTGTGGCTGAACCGCGATAAAACCGAACTCTCGCCCTACGAGATCGTCACCACCCAGTCGATCCCGGGCCTGAACCCGCAGGCGACGGTGCGCTACCGCGGCCTGGAAGTCGGGCGCGTCGACGAGATCGTGTTCGACCCGAAGGTCACCGGCCAGATCCTGATCAAGCTGTCGGTGGAAGAAGGCTCGCCGATCACCACCACCACCTTCGCCTCGCTGGGCTACCAGGGCGTGACCGGCATCGCCTTCATCCAGCTCGATGACGAGCGCACCGGCTCGCCGCTGCTGAAAAGCGAAAAGGACCACGTCGGCCGCATCCCGCTGCGTCCGGGCCTGCTCGACCAGCTGGAAAAGCGCGGCCTGGCCATCCTCGACCGCACCGAGGAAATCACGGCGCGCATCAACAACCTGATGAGCGACGAGAACCAGAAGACCATCCTCGGCGCCTTCGACAACATCAGCAAGGCCGCCGCCGCCTATGGCGAGATCCCGGAAAAGCTCGGCCCGACCATCGACAAGCTGCCGCGCCTGGCCACCAAGATGGAAACCAGCCTCGATTCCTTCGATACCTTTGCCGACAGCGCCACCACCACGGTGCGCAACTACGACCGCCTGGCCACCGGCCTGCAGGCGCCGGACGGCCCGCTGAACCGCCTGAACGGCGCCATCGATTCGCTCACCGGCGTGACCGCCGACCTGGAAGCGGAAACCCTGCCGCACGTGGTGCGCATGACCGACGAAGCGCGCACCGCCCTGCGTTCGGTGCGCCGCACCGCCGACTCGATTTCGGAGCGCCCGCAAAGCATCCTGTTCGGCGCGCCCGACGCCCAACCCGGCCCCGGCGAACCGGGCTTCGCCGCTCCGACCAAATGAGGACCACCATGATTTCGCCCCGCATTTCCGCCGCCGCGCTGCTCGTGCCGTTCGCCCTGGCCGGCTGCGCCTCGTCGAGCAAGTCCCCGGCCAACAATGCCCAGTTCGACTTCGGCCCGCTCGGCGCGCCCGCCACCCAGGTGGCCCAGGCGCCCGTGGCCGCCATCGTCGTGATGGACGCCACCGGCTCGCCCGCGCTCGAGAACGAACGCATGCTGTACCGCCTGAACTACGCCGACCCGCTGCAGGCGCGCAGCTATGCCAACAGCCGCTGGAGCGCGAATCCGCTGATCCTGGTAACCCAGCGCATCAAGGCGCGCCTGGCCCAGGCCGGCGTCAAGGTGCTGTCGGCCACCGACACCACGAACAACGTGCCGATCCTGCGCATCGAGGTCGACGATTTCACCCATGCCTTTGCCAGCGCCGCCCAGAGCGAGGGCCAGGTCGTGCTGCGCGCCT
>DAMABW010000522.1:0-3306 GCA_031999925.1 Massilia sp.
CGACACGCTGGCGCTCCTGAAGCGCCCTCGCCTCGTCGGACAGGATACGACCAGGCCGAAACCGTGCTGCTGCAATTGCTGCGCGGCTCGGGTCCGGCCGGCTTGTCGGGCATGGATGCGGCCAACAGCGCGCCCGAACTGCTGGGCAATCCCGACCTGGTGATGGCGCGCCCGCTGCTGCCGCTGGCGCGCGCCGATCTGGAAGCCTATGCGCACCAGCACGGCCTGGCCTGGGTCGAGGACGAATCGAACCTGGACCCGCGTTATGCCCGCAATGCCTTGCGTCACACGGTGATGCCGGCGCTGGCCCAGGCTTTTCCCGGTTTCCAGGCGCGTTTCGCGCGCAGTGCGGCCCATGCGCAGTCGGCCCAGCGCCTGCTCGACGAGTTGGCCGAGCAGGACCTGGCGGCCAGCCTGGTCGACGGCGCCATCGACGTGGCGCGCGTGCGCGGCATGTCGCTCGACCGCGCCTACAACATGCTGCGCCACTGGTTCCGCCGGCAAGGCCTGGCGATGCCGTCGACCGCCTGGCTGGTCGAGATGGTGGCGCAGCTGGTCGAGGCGCGCCACGATGCGCAGTTGCTGGTCACGCATCCGGCCTGCCACATCCGCCGTCACCGCGACCGCCTCTATATCACGCCGAAGCTGGCGGACTTGGCTGGCATGCGCGACCCCGACGACGAGGGCGTGATCGAGAAGCTGGGCGAAAGCTTCCGCTGGAGCGGCGAAGCGTCGCTGGCCTTCCCGGCCTATGGCGGCGTGCTGCATTTCGAACCGGCCATGAGCGGCAGCGGCTTCGACGCGGCCTGGCTGCGCGCGCAATCCCTGGTCATCGACTTCCGCAAGGGCGGCGAGCGCCTGAAGCTGGCGGCGAACCGCCCGACGCGCGGCCTGAAGGCGCACTACCAGGCGGCGAACGTGCCGGCCTGGGAGCGGGCGCGCCTGCCGATCGTCAGTAGCGGAAAGGATCTCTTGTTTGCGGCGGGCCTGGGCATGGACTGCCATCACTTCGGCACCGAAGAAGGCGAGCGCATCGCCCTGCGTTGGGAGACGACACCGACCGGGTTGTAATGCGCAAAACGTATTACTTTATTTTCATTCCGTATAGCTTTTCCGACTCCCTCTCTTGTGATTTTGCGATGCAGCATGCTAGAGTGGGTGTTCCCTTTTGATCTTTTACAAGCTGGAAAGCTTACAGTTATGGCTTTAATTGTCCACAAATACGGTGGTACGTCGATGGGCTCGACGGACCGTATCAAGAACGTTGCGGCCCGCGTCGCCAAGTGGCATGACGCGGGGCACCAGATCGTCGTGGTGCCGTCGGCCATGTCGGGTGAAACCAACCGCCTGATCGGCCTGGCCAAGGCCATCATGGACCAGCCCGACCCGCGCGAACTGGACATGATCGCCTCGACCGGCGAGCAGGTGTCGGTCGGCCTGCTGGCGATGGCGCTTCTGGCCATCGGCAAGGACGCTGTCTCCTACACTGGCTGGCAAGTCGGCATCCGCACCGATTCCTCGTTCACCAAGGCCCGTATCCAGTCGATCGACGATACGCGCGTGCGTGGCGACCTCGAGGCGGGTAAGATCGTGATCATCACCGGTTTCCAGGGCGTGGACGAGCAGGGCAATATCTCGACCCTGGGCCGCGGCGGTTCCGACACCTCGGCCGTGGCGATCGCCGCCGCGCTGAAGGCCGACGAATGCCTGATCTACACCGACGTGGACGGCGTCTACACCACCGACCCGCGCGTGGTCGACGAGGCGCGCCGCCTGGAAAAGATCACGTTTGAAGAAATGCTGGAACTGGCCTCGCTCGGATCGAAAGTGCTGCAGACGCGCTCGGTCGAGTTCGCCGGTAACTACCAGGTCCCGACGCGCGTGCTGTCGTCGCTGACCGACCCCCTGATGCCGTTGGCCGAGGAAGCCAATTCGGGCACCCTGATTTCGTTTGAGGAAGAAACCAACATGGAACAAGCCGTCATCTCCGGTATCGCTTTTCACCGTGATGAAGCCAAGATCACCGTCCTGGGCGTGCCGGACAAGCCCGGCGTCGCCTTCCACATCCTGGGCCCGGTGTCGGACGCGAACATCGAAGTCGACATGATCATCCAGAACCAGTCGGTGGACGGCAAGACCGACTTCACCTTTACCGTCTCGCGCGGCGACTACCAGCGTGCCATGACGGTGCTGGAAAGCCAGAAGGAGCAACTGGGCTATACCCGCATCGTCGGCGACGCCAAGGTCTCGAAGGTGTCGGCCGTGGGCGTGGGCATGCGTAGTCACGTCGGCGTCGCCTCGCAGATGTTCCGCACCCTGGCCGACGAAAACATCAACATCATGATGATCTCGACGTCCGAGATCAAGATTTCGGTCCTGATCGACGAGAAATACATGGAGCTGGCCGTCCGTGCCCTGCATAAAGCTTTTGATTTGGAGAAAGCTTAACTTTTTTCATATTTTTGCCCGCGCTTCCTTGACCAAACGGGGCGTGGCCATTAATATGCCTGCACTCAGCGACAACGAGCAACATTGTTAAGAGCTGATTGGAGACGTGGCCGAGTGGCCGAAGGCACATCCCTGCTAAGGATGCATACGGCTTATACCCGTATCGTGGGTTCGAATCCCACCGTCTCCGCCAAGTATTAAAGAGAAAAGCCACCGCGAGGTGGCTTTTTTCTTTTCTGCGGCAGAGCAGACGTGCGGAGCACCTTTGCGCGCCCCATGTGTCGCCGAGGCGATAGATTCGACGCTTCGCGCGTATTCGCACACATTCCACTACTTCTGCCAAGTTAAAAAAGAGCCACCGCAAGGTGGCTTCTCTTTTTTAACCTTCTCCTACACACTATTCGTTGTTACCAGGTAACAAAAACGTTCCATGCGTCCTGAATATTTACTTTCGCGAATTAAATTCCTGTTAACGGATTCGTTTCGTAATAACATCGCGTTGCCTACAGTAAATTCGACAAGGTGAAATGTCAAAATCCTGCCTAATACCAGTCACCGGCTGGTCGGCTGCATCCATAACAGCGCGCACGATTGAATGACTGATGAACTTTCCTTTGGGAAATTAATTAGAATGGCGCCCCATTGTTCGGACCGATAGCGAAGACTGTTCGAACGCCTCGTACCGCCGTCTCACGCCGGCACTCACCCAGAAACGAACAACAACAATGACCATTTCCACCGTTCCCTCCTCCGCCGATAGCCGGCTCGACATGGCCCACGCCGCCCTCGACGCCATCCAGCGCACCCAGGCCGTGGTCGAATTCGACATGAAGGGTCATATCCTGCATGCGAACCAGA
>DAMABW010000523.1:0-3296 GCA_031999925.1 Massilia sp.
GTTCACGCGGCGGAAGGCATCGATGCTGCGCGCCGTGGTCGGGATCACCGTCATGCCTTCGCTGGCAAAGGCGAAAAAGGCGCGCTGGGCCGGCGTGGTCAGCGAGCACACGCTGCCGTTGGCGTAATACGCGGCCGGCTCCAGGTTCTCGCGCACCGCGCATTTTTCCAGGGTCTGGAACAGGGTGTCGTCCAGGTCAGCGAACAGGAACTTCTTCAACGTGGTCCTCGGTTTGATAATGGAACAGGCGCGCGCCGAGTTGGCCGGCGACATCGCGCAGCGCGGCATTCGGCGGCGTCTCGTGGCAGACCAGCACGTGGTCGTATTGGCCGGGCGCCACGTTGTACAGGTAGTTGGCGATGCCCTCGCCGTAGTTGTCGGGGAAGGTCAATGCGTGCGACACGGCGCCCCAGGTGAGGATGGGCGAACGCGTGGTCGACTGCACCACCACGTCCAGGCCGCGCGCCTCCAGCGCCGCACCGAGCAGGGTGGAGGCGTGCATGAATTCGCCGGTGCCAAGCACCAGCACTTTCGCGTCGGGTGCGATGGTCTCGGCCAGCCGCGCCACCAGCGCTTGCGGCGTGCGCAGTGCGCGCGACAGGCCCAGGCGGCCGAAACCGGGCTGGGCGCCGCGTTCGGCCTGGGCGTCGTAGCGCTGGGCCGGCGCGGCATCGACGGGAATGTCGTTCGGCGCGAAGCGATACTCGCCTTCGATCAGCGCGCCCATGGTGGTCGGGATGCCGAAGCGCGCCGTCAAACCTTCGGTGGCGGCGGCGCCCATGAAGTTCACGATCACGCTCAGGTGCACGCGCTCGACCGACGGGTTCAGGCGTCGGCAAGCCGTGGCCAGGTTGACGAAGGTGTTGCCGGTGCTGGCTTCGTCGTCGACCAGCACGATGCTGCGCGCACCCAATAACAGTTCCCGTTCGCGCTCGCCTGCCGGCATGTGCAGGAACTGGCGCGGCGCGTGGCTGTGCGCTTCCTCGAATTCGATGATGTCGCCATTGCCCACACGGTAGCGCGTGGTGTGCACGAACAGCGCCTCGCGGCCGGGATTGGCGCGCAGCCAGGCTTCGAACACGCCCTGGCCCAGGCCGATCGCGGTTTCGGCCATGGCGATGAACAGCACCGGGCCTGCGCTGGCGGGAACATCGGCTGCCAGGCGCTCGTGCACGGCCAGCATGGCCGACGGTTTCACGGGCCAGTGCTTGCCCAGCACCTTGCTCAGGAAAAGGAAGCCGCGCTTGGCGTTGGCACGCGCGGCAAAGCCGAGCAGGTCGTCGAGCTCGTGCGCGCCCTTGTCGAGCGTGACGTCGAGCCGGCCGGTCGGCAGGTCGGCGCCGCGCTTGGCGCTGAGGCCCGGATCGCTGCGCACGTTCATGCCAGCTCCACGGCGTGCGACAGTTCGCCCACGCGCATGCCGTTGCGTACTTCCGGCACCGTCACCTGGTCGAAGCCGTCGGCGAAGCCGCGCAGGGCGATGTAGGGCAGGTTGGGGCCTGCCACGCAGGCCATGCCGATGCCGCCCGACATGCGCGGGTTGATTTCAAGGAGACGCGCCTTGCCGCCCGCCTCGCGGAACTGCACGTTGAAGTAGCCGTTCAGGCCGTAGGCGCGCGCCAGGCTGGTCGTGGCTTGCAGGATGTCGGCGCGCTGGTCGATGCGCTGGCCAGAGCCGGCTTGCGCCGACTTGCGGCGCGCCACGGCGGCCACCAGGCGGCCGTTGTCGCCCACGCAGTCGACGCTGTATTCGCGCCCATCCAGGTACTCCATCAGGAGCATGGTGCGGAACTGGCCCATGGCGGGCAGGGCGCGGCGGAAGTCGTCCAGCGAGACATGGTATTCGGCGCCGGCCAGCAGCAGCTCGGCGCTGCTGCGGTGTTCGTCGAGGATGGCGAAGCCGAGGCCATAGATCGAGTGCGAAGGCTTCACGCACAGTCTGGCGTGGCGGCGGCGCAGGGCGTCGTAGGCTTGCTCGAATTCGGCGGCATTCTCGAAACGGCGGAACTCGGCCACCGGGGCTTCGGGCAGCACGGCTTCCTCGTAGAAGCGGGCCTTGTCGTGGATGAATTGCAGGGTTTCGGCGGAGGCGGTGCTGAGCATGCGCGTGCCGATCGCTTCGAAGCGGTCCTGGGCGCCGGCCAGCAGGGTCGCTTCGCGTCCGGGGACGAAGATGTCGATCTTCTGGTCGCGACAGAAGGCGAGGCACCAGTCGACGTAGTGTTCGGGTTCCAGGCCGGTCGGCTCGGAGTGGAAAGCGTGGGCCAGGCGTGCGGCCGGCGTGTGGGGATTGGGATTGCTGTGGACGATGTGGAAGCGTCCATCGGTGTCGTCGCGGCGGATCAGTTCGATCGCAGCGTAGACGGACGAGAACGTACGGTTGAACCAGACGCGCATGAAGTCCTTCTGTGGCAGGTAAAAGCTGCCCCGCGCAGGGGCGGGGCAAGGGCAGGCATCAGGTGACGCCTGCGATCCGGTCCGGATGTCGAATCAGACGTTGACGCCGAACGAGCGTGCGAGTGGGCCCAGGCCGCCGTTATAGCCCTGGCCGACGGCGCGGAATTTCCAGTCGCCGCCAGCGCGGTACAGTTCGCCGAAGATCATCGCGGTTTCGGTCGAGCTGTCTTCCGACAGGTCGTAGCGGGCGATCTCGGCGTTGGTGCCGGCGTTGACGCAGCGGATGAAGGCCTTGCCGATCATGCCGAAGTTCTGGCGGCGCGCTTCGGCGTCGTGGATGGTGACGCAGAACGAGATCTTGTCGACGTGGGCCGGCACGCGGGTCAGGTCGACCAGCAGGGTCTCGTCGTCGCCGTCGCCCTGGCCGGTGGTGTTGTCGCCGTTGTGGACGACCGAGCCGTCGGTGGACTTCAGGTTGTTATAGAAGATGAAGTCGGCGTCGCCGCGCACCTTGGCGTCGGACTTGAGCATGAAGGCGCTGCCGTCCAGGTCGAATGCTGCGCCGTCGGTGGAACGCGGGTCCCAGCCCAGGCCGATGAGGACCTTGGTCAGGTTCGGTGCTTCCTTGCTGAGGTTGACGTTGCCGCCTTTTTGCAAACTGATTGCCATTACAAACCCTTTCAGTTGGATGAAGACTGTTCGTGGAGTCCGCCGTGGTGTGCCGGACGGGATGGTGTTCGCCTCGGCAGCCAATATAGGCGTTAATTGCCCGATTGTACATAAGGGGGCTTATGGCAGGCTTAGGCCGGGTTCTCCGGTCATGTATGCATGCGTACGTGGGGCTGTTGCCTGTGCCTGTATCGGCATACATGATCCGCGTGGGCACGAGTGCCCACCCT
>DAMABW010000524.1:0-3288 GCA_031999925.1 Massilia sp.
GTCCTTGATCAGGGCGGTGCGTTCGCGCGCGCGCATGGCTTCGTCCCATGGCAGCACCGGCACGTCCTTGTCCCAGGGGTCGGTCCAGATGTTCACCTTCTCGTCGAACAGCTTGTCGCCCAGGCGGTTCTTGCCGCCGGCCTTGGACAGGAAACTGCGGCCTTCGTCGGCGCGGCGCGCATCGAAGCCGTTGAACATGAAGGCGAGCAGGTCGCTGGTGGCGGCCGGTTCCAGGATCACGGTATAGCGGCCCGGTTCCAGCGCTTTCGCATCGACCGAACGCAGCGCCTTTTCGATGGCGACGTCGGCCGCTTCGCGCGGATCGAACCGCGCCAGGTCGCGCGCCGAGCGCTTGACCCAGCCCGAGCCGCGGCCGTCTTCGGTGCGGATGGTGCAGGTGAAGTCGAGCGAGGTCAGGACCTGGTGGCCGAAGACGCCGTTCGAGTTGGCGATGGTTTCGAACGAGGTGGTGTCGGTCAGGAAGCCGGCGGCCACCAGGCCCTGCTTGCGGCAGGCCTCGATGCTGTAGGCGGCGGCCTGGGCGCGGATTTCCGGGTCGATGTCGGCGGTCTTCTGGACGAAGGTGTTCGAGGCCTTGAAGTCGGCCTTGGCGACGGCCGGCATGAATTCCGGATTCTCCGGCGCCAGGCGCGCCAGTTCTTCGGCGCGGCGCACCACGCGCTCGAGCGACTTGTCGTCGAACTCGTTGATGCTGGCGGTGCCCTGGCGCTTGCCGAAGGCGACGCGCACGGTGATGGCGGTGTCGTCGGTCAGGCCGGCGGTCGAGACGGCGTTGCGGGCGAAGCGGATGTTGCCGGCGCGTTTGCCGCCGATGCTGACGATGCACTCGTCGGCCTTGGTCAGCGACAGCACGCGGTCGCAGATGCGTTTGGTTTGTTCCTGGGTCAGGATGGTCATGTGTCGTCCTTAGCCGATCTTGCGGGCGGTGTTGATCACGTTGATGCCGTCGAAGCGCGCGGTCGAGGACCCGTGCGACACGATCGAAATCTGCGGTGGCTGGCCCTTGCCGTCGAAGAAGGAGCCGCCCATGCGCCAGTCGCGCTCGTCGCAGATGCCGCTGCAGGCGCTCCAGAATTCCTGGGTGTTGGCCTGGTAGGCCACGTCTTCCAGCATCTCGCCGATCTTGCCGTCCTTGATTTCGTAGAACAGCTGGCCGCCGAACTGGAAGTTGTAGCGCTGCTGGTCGATCGAGAACGAACCGTCGCCGACAATGTAGATGCCCTTCTTGATACCCTTGACCATCTCGTCCGGCGTCATCTTCTTCTTGCCGGCGGCGAGCGACACGTTCGGCATGCGCTGGAACTGCACGTTGCTCCACGAGTCGGCGTACGAGCAGCCGTGCGATTCCTTTTCGCCGATGATGTGGGCCTGGTCGCGCGTGGCCTGGTAATTCACCAGCACGCCGTCCTTGATGATGTCCCACTGCTTGCAGCGCACGCCTTCGTCGTCGTAGCCCACTGCGCCGAGCGAGCCCGGGGTGGTCTTGTCGGCGACGATGTTGACGATCGGCGAGCCGTACTTGAATTTCTTCGACTGCCATTTGTCGAGCGTGGCGAAACTCGTCCCTGCGTAGTTCGCCTCGTAGCCGAGCACGCGGTCGAGCTCCGTCGGGTGGCCGACCGATTCGTGGATGGTCAGGAACAGGTGCTCGGGGCTGAGCATCAGGTCGTACTTGCCCGGAGTGACCGACTTCGCGGTGAGCTTGCGCTTGGCGTCGCGGCCGGCGGCGCGCGCGTCTTCGACGATGTCGTAGGAATGCGTGTACAGGGTGGCGACGCCGCCGGCAGCCTTGATCTTGTGCTCGGGACGGGCGTCGAGGTACTCGTAGCCCATGCCGACCGGGGCGCCCAGGCCGGCGCGCGAGCGGAACTTGCCGCTGGCCTTGTCGACCGCGGTGGCCGTCATCGGCGCCCACAGGCGGTGCAGATCCTGGTCGATGTAGGAGCCGTCGGTGGACGCGAAGTACTTCTGCTGGTTCACCTGGAACAGCATCGACTGCATGAAGTTGGCGCCGCCGTCCATGCCGGCCTTGTTCGCGGCGATCAGCAGGTCAGCCTTGTCCTTGATCGGCACCGTGCGCCAGTCCTTCTTGATCGGCGTGGCCCAGGCCACTTCGCCCACGCCCTTCACCGGCGCCAGCTGCACCGGTTCGGTCTGCAGCTTGGCGTTGGCCTTCGCGATCGCCACGGCCTGGCGCGCCGCGCCGGCGATGCCGTCGTTGGTCATGTCGGAGGTCGCGGCGAAGCCGTAGGCGCCATTCGCGATGACGCGCACGCCGACGCCGGCCGACTCGGTGTTCACCACGTTCTCGACGTTCAGGTCGCGCGTGGTGACGAACTGGTTCAGGTAGCGGCCGATGCGCACGTCGCAGTAGGAAGCGCCGGCCTTGGTGGCGGCGTTCAGCGCGATGTCGGCCAGCGCTTTCTTCGCCGATGCGGCCATAGGATTGAGCAGCTCTTCGGCCGCGATTGCGCGGCCAGCCACGGGGATCAGCATCGAGCCAAAGGCGATGGTGCCGATGTTGAGAAAGGTACGACGTTCCATTCTGTCTCCTGAATTCAAGCTGCTTCTGGGGCGGCGCGCACACGGGCACTGCCGCGTATGTATATCTAGAACTCGTGGCTGCTTTCGCGGCAAGCGCGACGGCAAACTGCTAAACATTATCAGCAACTAAACGTTTTGAATAGGCAATCTTTGCCCCGGATACAAACTGATTACACAGGTGTGCACGGCTGCTGCATGCGAGGGCGTTTTTGTATTGACATTCACCTGGAGGGTGCACGCGGATTCGCTTGACTGTGCCGTATGCATGCTTGATCATCGGGCGCGACGCTCAACCACAATGGAGACGCAACCGATGAAACGACTGATCCTGGCAGCAGCATTGGCCACCGGCATGCTGGGCGCCGCCCACGCCGACGACGCTTTGAAAGCCGCCATCGCCGGCGAACACCGCGCCGCCACCAACAGCGCGCGCGATGTCTACCGCCACCCTTACGAAACCCTGACCTTCTTCGGCATCAAGCCGACCATGACGGTGGTCGAACTGGTGCCCTCGGGCGGCTGGTACACCGAGATCCTGGCGCCCTACCTGCGCGACAAGGGCAAGCTGATCGGCGCCGGCCAGGCCATCGCACCGGGCAACCGCTATGGCGAAGCCTTCAAGAAGAAGCTCGACTCGAACCCGGCGCTGTACGACAAGGTCGTCACCAGCGTCTTCGAGCCGCCTAGCCGCTACGAGATCGCCGCACCGAACAGCGTCGACAT
>DAMABW010000525.1:0-3284 GCA_031999925.1 Massilia sp.
GCGCCGCCTGCTCTTCCAGCGCGCCGGCAGCGGCCGCCGCTTCCTCGACCAGGGCCGCATTCTGCTGGGTCACGTCGTCCATCGCCGCGATCGACACGTTCACCTGGCCGATGCCCTGGCTCTGCTCGCTGCTGGCGGCGTCGATTTCGCTCATCAGGTCGGCCACGCGCTGCACCGCCTGCACGATGCCGGTCATGGTGGCGCCGGCCGTGTCGACCAGGCGCGCACCGGCTTCCACCTGCTCGCTCGACGCGCCGATCAGGTCCTTGATCTCCTTGGCCGCTGCCGCCGAGCGCTGGGCCAGGTTACGCACCTCGGAAGCGACGACCGCGAAACCGCGTCCCTGCTCGCCGGCGCGCGCCGCTTCCACCGCCGCGTTCAGCGCCAGGATGTTGGTCTGGAAGGCGATACCGTCGATCACGCCGATGATGTCGGCGATCCTGCGCGAACTGTCGGAGATGGCGCCCATCGTCGCCACCACGTCGCCCACCACCGTGCCGCCTGCGCGCGCCTGGTCGCTGGCCGACATCACCAGCTGGTTGGCCTGGCGCGCGTTGTCGGCGTTCTGGCGCACGGTCGAGGTCAACTCTTCCATCGCGGCCGCCGTCTCTTCCAGGCTCGACGCCTGGGATTCGGTGCGGCTCGACAGGTTCATGTTGCCGGCCGCGATTTCGGCCGAGGCGCCGGCAATCGCATGGGTGCTGTCGCGCACCTCGCTCATGGTGCGGTTCAGCGACGACACGAAGCGGTTGAAGGCATCGGCCAACTGGCCGACTTCATCCTCGCTCTCGACCGGCATGCGGCGCGTCAGGTCGCCCTTGCCGTCGGCGATCTCGCCCAGCATGGCGGCGGCGCGCGACACCGGCGCGGCGATCGCGCGGCTGATCAGGAAGATCAGCACCAGGCCGATGCCGCCGCCGATCAGGCCAGCCGCCAGGCTGGCCAGCAGGGTCGAGCGGGCCAGTTCGCCCAGCACTTCGCTTTCAGGCACTTCGGCGATGACGTACAGGCCCAGTTCCGGGATATACGACGAGGCCACGATCATCTCGCCCTGCGCCGAGGCGTGGGCAGCATGCGCGAACGTCGCTTTTCCGAGCAGGCCCGCCACCAGGTCCGGCCCGAAGCCGGGCAAGTCCTTCATGTTGTGCGCGCCGTCGGCCAGGGCGGCGTCGCGGTGCAGCAGGATGGTGCCGTCCTCGCGCACCAGGTACACGTAGCCGGACGCGCCGACCTTGTAGGCGCGCACCGCTTCGCCGAGCGCATTGATCGACAAACCGAGGCCGGCCACCGCCAGCTTGCCGTCGCCGGCATCGGCGCGGGTATTGATGAAGAGTTTCAGTTCGCCGGTCTTGGGGTCGGCGTTCATGTTCAGTTCGTGGGCCTGGCCGCTGGCGAGGAACTTGGTCATCCAGGCGTCGCGCGGATTGTCCTTTTCCAGCATGTAGCTCAAGCCGCTCTCGTCCATGAACTTCAGGGTCGAGGGCGAGGCCCAGAACACGGTGGCAGCCTTGTTGTCGGCCTTCAGGCGCGCGGCATAGGCGCGCCAGGCATCGAGTCCGGCATCGTCCAGGCCGGCGCGTTCCCAGGCCTGCACATAGGTGTTGCCGGCAACGCCGAGCGAGGCGCTCAAGGGGCCGGTGATCTGGCGCAGGACATCGTT
The DNA here is from genome assembly GCA_031999925.1 of Massilia sp. Taxonomy (GTDB): domain Bacteria; phylum Pseudomonadota; class Gammaproteobacteria; order Burkholderiales; family Burkholderiaceae_D; genus Telluria. Next base: position 1,661 of record DAMABW010000525.1, read on the forward strand.
GCGGATCTCTCCGACCACGGCCGGCAACTCGTGGTTGACGACGCGCGCGCGCATGCCGCGGCCCGTCAGGTTGACGCTGAGGGCAGCGGAAATCGCAATGAACAGCAGCAGGCAGGCGGCCATGCCGAGCATGAGCTTGGTCTTGATCGACCGGCGGCGTAGGAGTCGGGAAAACATGGGGAATGGGTCTGTTAGAAGAGGAAAAATTGCTCAATTGCATGGTCTCCCGAGCGTAGCGGGCTGGTCAACCTTATTCAATCCGGGTATTTGCAGGGTGATAAAGAAACGTTGCACACGCGCCGCAACGGTGCATTTTGACCAACCTCAGCATTCTTTAATGTTTAGCTAATTGCACCAAGACAATACATGACGCCGCGTTCATACTTCCCGCTTCCGCTTATCAGCCCACCAGCCCATCACGAGGTGACCAGTGCGTCCTCTTTCGAAACGACCCGGGAACCCGCTCCGTGCGCGCCTGCGCCAGCGCCTCGACCTCGCGCGGCGCACGGGCAGCGCAGCGCGTGCCGAACTGGCCACGCTGTTCGAGGCCCACGAGCGTCTTCAGGCCCGCTTCGATCTGCTGCGCGAATCGACCAGCGACGGACTGTGGGACGTGGAACTGGGCGAACGTAAACTGATGGACCCGGCCAACGAATTCATCTGGTCCGAGCAGGTGCGGCGCATGGTCGGCTATGGCGACGCCAGCGAACTGCCGAACGGCCTGTCGAGCCTCCTGAAACTGCTGCACCCTGACGACGTGCTGCCGACGGTCACCGCCTTCACCGCCCACATCCACGACCGCAGCGGCCAGACGCCCTACGACGTCACCTACCGCCTGCGCTGCAAGAGCGGCGAATACCGCTGGTTCCGCGCCCTCAGCCACGCCCAGCGCAACGCGGCCGGCCACGCGATCCGCGTCGCCGGCGCCCTCACCGACGTCACCGACCGGCGCGCCATGCTGGCCCTGAAGCGCTATGCCGAAGCCATCGTCGCCAGCCTGCCGACCGGGCTGATGGTGCTCGATGGCGAGCTCACCATCCAGAGCATGAACCGCGCCTTTTGCGACATCGTCGGCCTGGCCGACGAAGCGCAGATGCGCGGCCAGGACTTCGGCGCGGTGATTCCGAAATCGGCAATCCGCGACCTGGCCGCCGCCCTGCTGGCCGCCGGCGACACCCGCCACGGCATCGGGGTCGATCTCGGCGACAAGCACCTGCGCGTGGCGATGGCCGCCATCGTGCTGGCCGAGGGCGAACGGCGCCTGCTGGTGATGGCCGAGGACGTGACCGAGGAACAGCGCCTGCGCGACGAAGCCCGCCACAACGCCGCGCGCTACCGCGACCAGGCTTCGCTGCTGGACAAGGCGCGCGACGCCATCATCGTGCGCGGCATCGACGGCCGCGTGCAGTTCTGGAACAAAGGCGCCCAGCGCCTGTACGGCTGGAGCAGCGAGGAAGTACTGGGCCACCGCATCGACCACTGGCTGTATCGCGACGGCCCGGCCGCATCAAGCGCGGTGGTAAAGATCACGCTCGAGGCAGGAGAATGGAGCGGCGAGATCGCCCAGCGGCGCAAGGACGGCGCCCTGCTCACGGTGGAAGGCTACTGGACCCTGGTGCGCGAC
>DAMABW010000526.1:0-3279 GCA_031999925.1 Massilia sp.
GATCAAGGCCGCGCAAACGGGCCACATGGTGTTCTCGACCCTGCACACCAACGACGCGCCGTCCACGCTGACACGCCTGATGAACATGGGCGTGGCGCCCTTCAACATCGCTTCCTCGGTGATCCTGATCACCGCGCAGCGCCTGGCGCGCCGCCTGTGCAGCTGCAAGCAGCCGCTCGAGATGAGCCGCGACGCCCTGCTCGGCGCCGGCTACCGCGAAAGCGACCTCCAGGACGACTGGAAGCCCTACGGCCCGGTAGGCTGCGAGCGCTGCCTCGGCTCGGGCTACAAGGGCCGCGTCGGCATCTACCAGCTGATGCCGATCTCGCCCGCCATCGAGGAACTCATCCTCGCGCACGGCAACTCGATGCAGATTGCCGCCCAGGCCGAAAAGGACGGCGTGAATTCGCTGCGCCGCTCTGGCCTGATGAAAGTGAAACAGGGGCTGACCAGCCTCGAAGAAGTGCTCGGCTGTACCAACGAATAAGCGAAACAGGAACAATATGGCTACCTCCCTCCCCACCCGCAGCCGCGGCGGCGCACAGGTCAAGGAATCGGTCTATGCCTGGGAAGGCAAGGACAAGACCGGCAAGACCGTGCGCGGCGAGCTGCGCGCCGGCGGCGAAGCCATCGTCAACGTGACGCTGCGCCGCCAGGGCATCATGGTCACCAAGGTCAAGAAGAAGATCTACCGCTCCGGCCGCAAGATCACCGACAAGGACCTGACCATGTTCACGCGCCAGCTGGCCACCATGATGAAGGCCGGCGTGCCGCTGCTGCAGTCCTTCGACATCGTCGGCAAGGGCCATGCGAATCCGTCGATGTCCAAACTCATCCTCGACCTGCGCGCCGACATCGAGACCGGCACCAGCCTGAACAACGCCTTCCGCAAGTACCCGCGCTACTTCGACCCGCTGTTCTGCAACCTGGTAGGCGCCGGCGAACAGGCCGGTATTTTGGAAGAGCTGCTGCACCGCCTGGCCGTCTACAAGGAAAAGACGCTGGCGATCAAGGCCAAGATCAAGTCGGCGCTGACCTACCCGATCGCGATCCTGTCGGTGGCCTTCATCGTCACCGCGATCATCATGCTATGGGTGGTCCCGGCCTTTAAGTCCGTGTTCTCCAGCTTCGGCGCCGACCTGCCGACGCCGACCCTGGTGGTGATGGCGATCTCGGAATTCTTCGTGCAGTGGTGGTGGGCGATCTTCGGCTCGATCTTCGCCGCGCTCTATTTCTTCTTCCAGTCCTGGCGCCGCTCGCTCAAGATGCAGCAGGCCATGGACCGCATCCTGCTGCGCCTGCCGATCTTCGGTAGCGTGATCCGCAAGGCGACCATCGCGCGCTGGACCCGCACCCTGTCGACCATGTTCGCGGCCGGCGTGCCGCTGGTCGAAGCCCTCGACTCGGTCGGCGGCGCCTCCGGCAACAACGTCTACCTGGAAGCGACCAAGCGCATCCAGACCGAAGTGAGCACCGGCACCAGCCTGACGGTGGCGATGCAGAACGCGAACGTCTTCCCCAGCCTGGTGACGCAGATGGTCGCCATCGGCGAGGAATCCGGCGCGCTCGATTCGATGCTGGGCAAGGTGGCCGACTTCTTCGAAGAGGAAGTCGACGAGGCTGTCGGCGCGCTGTCGTCGCTGATGGAGCCGCTGATCATGGTCATTCTGGGCGTGCTGATTGGCGGCCTGGTGGTGGCGATGTATTTGCCGATCTTCAAGCTGGGGTCGGTGGTGTAAGGAGGCTCCCGGCTGCGGGTTCTGAAAAACGTCGCAGTAGCGCTACTTCCAGGTGAGTAGCGCTACTACTGCCCACCCGCCGGGCGGCCACCTGAAAGCGCTCAGTCTTTCAACCCCGATCCCGGCTCGGCATCGGCCGCATGCAAATCGGCCTTCACCGTATCCGGCGCCAGGTTATTCACGATGTTCCCGATCACCTTGCTGCTCGTCATGCCGGCAACGACACGGTCCTTTCCGGCCTTCAAAGCCTCGTAACCCTCTGCCGCAACCTTGCTCGGGGCCGCCTTCTCGCCCATGCCGAGCTTGTTGGTATCCATGCCGGCGCGATGCCAGAACGGCGTGTCGACCTGGCCCGGCAACAGCAAGGTGATCGTCACGCCGCTGTCCTTGATTTCCGACTTCACCGCTTCCGCAAACGAAATCAGGAAGGCTTTCGTGCCGCCATACACGGACTCGTACGGTGTCGGCATGGTGCCCGAGATCGACGCCGTATACAGCAGCTTGCCGGAACCTTGGGCCACCATGTCCGGCAGGATGCGTTTCGTGAGGTGCACCTGGGAGACGACGTTCAACTGGATCATGTTCAGCTCCGCTTCCAGGTCGGTGCCGCCGATGAAATAGCCGCCAAGGCCGACACCCGCGTTCAGGGCCGCCGCGGCCAGCGGCCGGCCCATAACGGTAATCGCGGCGTACAGCGACTCGACGCCATCGAACGTCGTCAGGTCGGCAACGACGATCTCGGCGCCAGCGCCGGTTGCGCGGACGGCTTCAGCGGCGCAAGCCTCAGGACGCACGCCGCGACGCCGTCTACAAAAATCCCGCCGCCTTCCAGCAAGCCCCGCTCGATGCCGCATGCGGTGTCGCGAGTGGATGGCATGCATTCGCGTGTAGCCGCATTCAACGATGCGCTTCTCATGGCCGATTCTGGTCAGACTAGACCTTGTTGTCCATTGTTCGATGCAATCGAAACATGCTGCCTCCTTCCCGCTACGGGAGCCGGGCAGCGCCAGGAGGAAAGCTTCATGACCACATCGCTTCACCACATCGGCTTTCTCGGCTTCGACGTGTTCGGCACCGTCGTCGACTGGCGGTCGGGGGTGGCGCGTGCCGCCCGACCCTTCCTCGAACGCTACGCCATCGACGTCGATCCGTTCGACTTTGCCGACGAATGGCGATCGCTGTACCAGCCTGCGATGCAGGCCGTCCGCTCCGGCGAGCGTCCCTGGGTCCGGCTGGATGTGCTGCAACGGGAAAATCTTGAAACCGTCCTGGCGCGGCGCGGTGCGGATTTCGGTGCGGAATTTGGTGCGGAATTTGGTGCGATTGCAGGCGACGATCTCGCCGACCTCAATCGCGCCTGGGAGCGACTCGATCCTTGGCCCGATGCGGTAGAAGGTCTTACCCGGCTGAAGCAGCGCTTCCCGATCGGCGCCCTGTCGAACAGCCATATCGCGGGCATGCTGCACCTGTCGCGCTTTGGCGGACTCCCCTGGGACGCCATTCTCGGCGCCGAGATCGCCAGGAGCTACAAGCCGCAACC
>DAMABW010000527.1:0-3279 GCA_031999925.1 Massilia sp.
GTTTTCGGCAGCGATTGCAAGCCGCCCGCCGTGATCGCGCGCGCGCCATACGAGATGCGCTTGCCGCCCTCGAAGAAGTGGCGGATCGCCGGATGCGTTTTGTAGCGCTGGAATTCCTCGTACGGCGACAGATACGGGTTCTGGTAAGCCAGGCCGACCACGAAGCCCACCGCCACCTGGTTGTTCTCCAGGTGATACAGGAAGGAGCCGCCGTAGGTGTCGTTATCCAGCGGCCAGCCGGCCGTGTGGATCACCAGGCCCGGCTTGTGTTTCGACGGGTCGATCTCCCACAGTTCCTTGATGCCGATGCCGTAGGTCTGCGGGTCGGCGTCCTTGTTCAGCTCATACTTGGCCATCAACTGCTTGCCGAGATGGCCGCGCGAACCTTCGGCGAAGAAGGTGTACTTCGCATGCAGCTCCATCCCGAGCTGGAAATCCGGCCCCGGTTCGCCATCGCGCTTCACACCCATGTTCCCGGTCGCGACACCCTTCACCGAACCATCCTCGTTGTAGAGGATCTCGGCGGCAGGGAAGCCGGGGAAGATCTCGACGCCCAGGCTTTCCGCCTGCTGGCCCAGCCAACGCGTGACGTTGGCCAGCGAGATCACGTAGTTGCCGTGATTGGTCAGCATCTTCGGCACCATGAAACCGGGCGTGCGGATCGCCTTGGTCTCGGTGAGGAACAGCACCTGGTCCTCGGTTACCGGCGTATTCAAAGGCGCGCCGAGCTCCTTCCAGTTCGGGAAGAGTTCATTGAGCGCGATCGGGTCCATCACCGCGCCCGACAGGATGTGGGCGCCGATTTCTCCGCCTTTTTCCAGCACGCAGACCGACACTTCCTGGCCTTTGTCGCTTGCGAGCTGCTTCAGGCGAATCGCGGCCGACAGGCCCGCAGGCCCGCCGCCGACGATCACCACGTCGTATTCCATCGACTCGCGCGGACCGTATTCTTCCAACACACTCATATCAATGCTCCGATCAACGCGCGAAATACAGATCGTGCAGGTGGTCGAGGCTGACCTCGGACGCGGCCTGCGACAGCACCACTTTACCGCTCTGCATCAGGTACACGTGGTCGGCCACGCCCACCGCGCGGTGGGTGTTCTGCTCGACCAGGATGATGGTACGGCCATCCTGCTTCAGGCGTCCCAGAATCTCGAACAGTTCGTTCACCATCACCGGCGCCAGGCCGAGCGAAGGCTCGTCGATGATCAGGACCTTCGGGTCGCTCATCAGGCCGCGCGCCATGGCCAGCATCTGCGCTTCGCCGCCGGACAAGGACCCGGCCAGCTGCTTGCGGCGTTCGCGCAGGCGCGGGAACATGACATACGACTTTTCGAGGTTGGCCGCGGCGCCTGCGCGATGCTGGGGCGAGAAGGCGCCCATCATCAGGTTTTCCTCGACCGTCATGTCGCGGAAGACCATGCGGCCTTCCGGGATCATGGCCATCGACACCAGGTTCATGTCCCAGGTCGGCATGCCGTTGAGCGGCTTGCCGTCCAGGGTGATCGAACCCTGCGACACCGGGATCAGGCCCATGATGGCGCGCAGCAGGGTGGTCTTGCCGGCGCCGTTCTGGCCGATGATGGTGGTCAGCTTGCCTGGCTGGACGCTCAGCGACAGGTCCCACAGCACGTTGATGGCGCCGTAGCCCGCGCGTACGTTTTGAACTTCTAACATCTCAGCCTCCCGTATAACTCTTGATGACAGCCGGGTCGCTGAACACCTGGGCCGGCGTGCCCTCGGCAATCAGCCCGCCGAAGTTCAGCACGGCGACGCGTTCGCACAGATTGCTGATGGTCTCGATGTCGTGCTCGATGATCACGATCCCGACTGCGAACTCCTTGTGCAGGTCCTTCAGCATGTTCATGAAGGCGCGCTTGCCGTTGGTTTCCAGGCCGGCCAGCACTTCGTCCAGCAGCAGCAGCTTCGGATTGGTCGACAGGGCTTTCGCCACTTCCAGCGCCTTCAGCTCCGTCAGCGCGAGACCCGTGGATGCGTCGCGTTCCGACTTGGCCGCCAGGTTGGTAAAGGCCAGGATCTCGTCGATGCGTTTCTGGTTGATGGAGCCGGTGCCGAAGCGCTGAGCCACTTCCAAGTTCTGGCGCACCGTCAGCTCATGCATCGGCTGCGGGATCTGGAAGGTGCGGCCGATGCCCATGCGGGCACGCTGGTACATCGGCGCCTTCAGCACGTCGGTGCCGTTGAAGACGATGCGGCCGGTGGTCGGGCGTACCAGGCCGGAAATGGCGTTGAACAGGGTGGTCTTGCCGGCGCCGTTGGCGCCGACCAGGCCGACGACGTCGCCGGTACCCACCGACAGGGTCACGTCATTGACCGCCGTGAGGCCGCCGAAGCGGACGGTGACGTTTTCAAGCTGCAGCATCTTTTTTCCTCTTGAACTTGCGGAACAGGCCAAGCAGGCCATCCGGGCTGGCGATGATCATCACCACCAGGACCAGGCCGAGCACCAGCTGGTGGCCGGTCGGCATGATGTTCTTCACGAACAGCTGGTCGACCAGGTAGACCACGACGGCGCCGATCAGCGGGCCGGTGATGGTGCGGTAGCCGCCGAAGATGGCCGCCACGATCGGGATCGTCACCCACAGCGCGCTGAAGGCGTAATCCGGCTCGAGGAAGTTGATGTAGTGGGCGTTGAAGGCGCCGACCACGCCGCACATGAAGGCCGAGACCAGCAGCATCAGCGCTTTCAGCAGGGTGTTGTTCACGCCCACCACGCGGGTTGCGTCTTCGCTGTCGTGCATGGCGCGCAGGGCCAGGCCTTGCGGGCTGCGGCGGATGCGGTCGTAGATCCACGCGAACACCAGCACGATGGTCAGGATCACCAGGTAGTTGCCGATCTTGGTCGAGAAGTCGATCCCGAACAGGGTTGGCAGCTGCGGAATGCTGGCGATGCCGGCCGAACCACCGGTCACCGATTCCCACTCGGTGGCGAGGATGCGGAAGATGTGGGCGTAGGCCAGGATGGCGAGCGCGAAGTAGGGGCCGCGCAGGCGCAGCACCGGCAGCATCAGTACCGCCGACACCACGGCGCCGACGCCGCCCATCAGCAGGCCGAGGAAGATCGGCAGGCCATGCTGCATGCTCAGCACCGCCGACGTGTAGGCGCCGACGCCGAAGAAGGCCGCGTGGCCGAAGCTCACCATGCCGCCCAGGTTACCGAGCAGGGCCCACGACAGGGCGATACCGCCGATGACGAGCGAAGCGATCACCAGCGACATGACGTAGGCGTCGCCGCCCAGCAGTACCGGGACCAGG
>DAMABW010000528.1:0-3278 GCA_031999925.1 Massilia sp.
GAACGTGTCGTCGGACATCGACCTGATCTTCGTGTATCCGGAAGACGGCGAGACGCTTGCGGCGCCCGGCCAGCGTTCCCTCTCGAACCACGAATTCTTCGTGCGCCTGGGCCGCAAGCTGATCGGCGCCCTGTCCGAGGTCATCGAGGACGGCTTTACTTTCCGCGTCGACATGGCGCTGCGTCCGAACGGCAAGTCCGGGCCGCTGGCGGCCAGCCTGAACATGGTCGAGGAATACCTGATCGTCCAGGGCCGCGAATGGGAACGTTATGCCTGGGTCAAGGCGCGCGCCGTCACCGGCTTCGAGGAAGACATCGCGGCGCTCGACGCCATCGTGCGGCCGTTTGTCTTCCGGCGCTACCTCGACTTCGGCGTGATCGACGCCATCCGCAACATGCACGCCCAGATCCGCGCCGAGGTGAAACGCCAGGAACGCCTGCACCCGGACCGCAGCAACAACGTGAAACTCGGGCGCGGCGGCATCCGCGAGATCGAATTCCTGGCCCAGGTCTTCCAACTGATCCGCGGCGGTCGCGACCCGGCCCTGCGCGAGCGCTCCACGCGCCAGACCCTGCGCCTGCTGGCCGAACGCGAGCTGATGCCGGCCGCCACGGTCGAGCGCCTGCTCGACGCCTACACCTTCCTGCGCAACCTGGAGCACCGCCTGCAATACCTGGACGATGCCCAGACCCACACCCTGCCCCCGAACGAGCCAGACCGCGAGACCGTGGCGCGCATGATGAACCTGCCCGACGTGCCAACGCTGCTGGCGCGCCTGGAAGACCAGCGCGCGTTTGTCGCCGCCGAGTTCGACGACATGTTCGCCGACAAGAGCGCCCCGGCCACCGAGGAGCGCGCCGAACTGGAAGCGATTGCCGCCGATCCCGAGCAACTGGCCGCCATCGAGGCGCACTTGACCGGTCTCGGCTATACCGACCCGGGCGGCGCGGCGCAGCGCCTGGTGGCCACCTGGCAGGCCCCGCGCATGCAAAGCCTGCCCGATGCCAGCCGCGCCCGCCTGCTGGCACTGGTGAACCTGGCCCTGCCCCAGGTCGCCGCCACCGTCAGGGAGGCCGGCGTCGGCAGCCATGGCGCCACCCTCGGGCGCCTGCTCGACTTCCTGGAAGCGGTGGCGCGCCGCTCGGCCTATCTGTCGCTGCTGACCGAATATCCGCACACATTGGTGCGCGTGATCCGCATGATGCATGCGAGCGGCTGGGCCGCCACCTTCCTGACCCTGCACCCGATCCTGCTCGATGAACTGCTGGACGACCGCGGCGGCATCGATTCGCCCGAGCAACTGGCGGCCAGCCTCGACGCCCGGTTGGGGGAAGCCGAGGGCGACACCGAGCGCCAGCTCGACATCCTGCGCGAAACCCACCACGCCCAGCAGTTCCGCCTGCTGGCGCTGGACCTGGCCGGCGAACTCTCGGTCGAGCGCCTGGCCGATCATTTGTCGGCGCTGGCCGATGTGATGGTGGCGGCCACGGTGCGCTGGGCCTGGAAGACGGTGGCCACACGCCACGTCGAGGAGCCGCGCTTCGCCGTGATCGCCTACGGCAAGCTGGGCGGCAAGGAGCTGGGCTATGTATCGGACCTGGACGTCATCTTCCTGTTCGACGACGAGGACGACATGGCGCCCTCGAACTACGCCAAGCTGGCCCAGCGCTTCATTACCTGGATGACGGCGCACACGCCGGCCGGCATCCTGTTCGACATCGACACCGCCCTGCGCCCGGATGGCGCCAGTGGCATGCTGGTCAGCTCGGTAGCGGCCTTTGCACGCTACCAGCGCGAGTCGGCCTGGGTCTGGGAACACCAGGCCCTGACGCGGGCGCGCTTTTGCGCCGGCGACGCCGCCATCGGTGCGCGCTTCGAGGCAATCCGCGACGACGTGCTGCGCCAGGACCGGAGCAGCCGCGCGGCCGAACTCCAGGACGAGGTGCGCAAGATGCGGCGCCGCATGCACGACGCCAGCGCCAACCGCACGCCGCTGTTCGACCTGAAGCAGGATGCGGGCGGGATGATCGACATCGAATTCATCGTCCAGTACCTGGTGTTGCGCCATGCAGCAAGTTATCCGGAATTGACGGCAAACCTCGGCAATATCGCCTTACTCCGGATTGCCGGCGAACTGGGACTGATCGCCCCCACCCTCGCGGCCGCGGTGGGCGACGCTTACCGCCTGATGCGCAAGCTGCAGCACCAGCGCCGTTTGCAGGGCCAGGAAGCCCGTGTCGAGCATGCCCAGGTTGCCGCGCAGGCAAAGAATGTCTTAGATCTCTGGCAAGTTCTTTTCGCGTAAATATGCGGCGCTGCAACATGGCGCCGCCCTTCCTTCCGCCCCATTCGTATGCACTGGAAAGTAGCATTTTCTGCTACTTGCCGGTGCATATATGCATGCGTGCAGTGCAGCAAAATCTTCCAAAAAAAATTATCTCTACGAAATAAAGTTTTGTGTTGTATTTGTGACGAAATGTTTCCGTGGATGATTGACACTCAAAGAACAAAAATGGTCTTATGTACAAATCTTGCCGCCAGTCAAACGTAGAAACGGAAAGTGTGGTAGCCGTATTTTTGCCTCATTAAACCGACTTTCTGGCGTGCTCGATCATGTAGTGCAGTAGACGAAAGATTGAAAATAATTCTCTGGAGAGTCCATGCATCAACGTAAAAAAATCGCGGTAGCCGTTACCCTGGCTGTGAGCGCGATGTCCGCCTTTGCCCAAACCACGGCAACCACTACCACCACCGCCGAACCATCGCTGCAACGCGTGGAAGTGACCGGCTCGCGTATCCGCGCAGTCGATCTGGCAACCGCCCAGCCTGTCCAGGTCATGACCCAGGAACAGATCCAGAAAAGCGGTCTGGTGACCGTTGGCGACATCCTGAACACCCTGTCCTCGTCGGGTAGCCCGGCCTTCTCGAAAGGCGCCGTGCTGACCTCGAACCGCGAGATGGGCGGCCAGTTCCTCGACCTGCGCAACCTGGGCTCGGAACGTCTGCTGGTGCTGGTCGACGGCAAGCGCTGGACCCAGTCGATCGGCGGCTACACCGACATGTCGACCATCCCATCGTCGATGGTCGAACGCATGGAAATCCTGAAGGATGGCGCTTCCGCGATCTACGGCTCGGATGCAATCGCCGGCGTGGTCAACATCATCCTGAAAACGAACATGGAAGGCGGCCAGTTCAGCGGCTACATGGGTCGCAACGAAGAAGGCGACGGCCGCACCCAGGACTGGAGCCTATCGTACGGCGTGGTCGGCGACAAGGGC
>DAMABW010000529.1:0-3266 GCA_031999925.1 Massilia sp.
CGCCTGAGTCCGATTGCCGACCAGACCTTGATTGCCAGCCGTATCGATGGCCTGGCGGCGCGCCTGGCAAGCGAATGGCGCAGGTCCGGCTACCGGGTCGGCATGCAGGGCGCCGAGTTTGTCTGGGGCAGCAATGCGGTGATGCTGAACGGCGCCATGATGCTGATCCAGGCCTACCGCCTGGAGGGCAAGCGCGACTACCTGGACGCGGCCCAGTCCGGCGTCGACTATGTGTTCGGGCGCAATGCGCTCGGCCTGTCGTTCGTCACCGGTTTCGGTGCGCGCACGCCGCTGCATCCGCACCACCGGCCTTCGATCGGCGACCGGGTCGCGGCGCCGGTGCCGGGCTTCGTGGTCGGCGGGCCGCAGCCCTTCCAGCAGGACAAGGCCGAGTGTCCGCCGTATCCGTCCAGCCTGCCCGCCCTGTCTTACCTCGACCATGCCTGCAGCTATGCCAGCAACGAAGTGGCGATCAACTGGAATGCGCCGCTCGTGTATGTGCTCGGTGCGCTGTCGGCGTTGACACCCGATCCAGGAACCCCGGCCATGACTCCGAAAGACCTTACCCGCGAAGAAGTGCTGCGCCAGGAAGCGCTGCTGCAGTTCGACAGTTTCAGCAACGAAGCGGCGCTCGACATCGGCCTGAAGCTGGTGGAACTGGCACGCGCCGACGGCAAGGCGGTGGCGGTCGAGATCCGGCGCAACGGTATGCTGCTGTTCGCCCACGGCATGCGCGGCACCACGCCCGACCACGCTGACTGGATCCGGCGCAAGAGCAACCTGAGCAACCGCACCGGCCACAGTTCCTGGTTCGTGCACATGGACGTCAAGGCGAACGGCGGCGACATCGATGCGCTGCCGACCTTCGACCTGCGCGAGTACGCGGCCCACGGCGGCGCCTTTCCGGTGGTCGTGCGCGGCACCGGGCAGGTCGGCACCATTACCGTCTCCGGCCTGCCCGGCGTCGAGGACCATGCGCTGGTGGTGCGTGCGCTGCAGGCGTATCTCGGCATCGCCGGCGAACTTTGACAGGGGGAACGGACATGGAACGAACGATCCGCTGGGGCATCCTCGGCACCGGCGGCATCAGCCGCGCCTTTGCCCAGGCGCTGCGCGAGACGCCGGGGGCGCAACTGGTCGCGGTCGGGTCGCGCAGCGTCGGCTCGGCGCGGGCGTTTGCCGAGGCGTTCGGCGCGGCCGCCTACGCTTCCTACGCGGCGCTGGTGGCGGCGCCCGAGGTCGACATCGTCTATATCGGCACGCCGCACACGCTGCACGCGGAAAATACCGTCCTGGCGCTCGAGGCCGGCAAGGCCGTGCTGTGCGAGAAGCCGTTCGCCATGAACCTGCGCCAGGCGCGGCGGATGGTGGACCTGGCGCGCAGCCGCAAGCTGTTCCTGATGGAAGCGATGTGGACGCGCTTCATGCCGGCCCTGGCCGAAGTGCGGCGCCTGGTGGCAAGTGGGGAAATCGGCGAGGTCGCCCTGGTGCAGGCCGATTTCGGCTTCGCCGCCACACGCGACCCCGCGCACCGGGTGAATCAGCACGCACTCGGCGGCGGCGCCCTGCTCGACCTGGGTATTTACCCATTGTCGATTGCCAGCGCCTTGCTCGGGCCGGTCGAGAGCGTGTGCGCCCAGGCCATGATCGGCGACACCGGCGTGGATATCACCACCGGCTTCAGCCTGCGGCACCGGGGTGGGACGGTGTCGGTGTGTAGTTGTTCGCTGCGTGCCCGCACGCCTTGCGAGCTGAGCATATCCGGTTCGCGCGGCAGCATCCGCATGGACAGCCTGTTCCACATGGCGCGCTCGCTGACCATCACGGGGCTCGATGGCGCCAGCCGCAGCGTCGCCACGCCGTTTCTCGGCAACGGCTACGTGCACGAAGCGCTGGCCGCCGGCGAAGCGCTGCGCGCCGGGCTGATCGAGCATCCCGCCATGACCCACGAGGACACGCTGGCGGGCATGCGCGTGCTGGACGACATCCGCGCCCAGATCGGCTTGCGCTATCCGGCGGACGATGATCACCGCGATACCAGCCCGCTCGGGCCGCCCGTTCAGGCGGACGCAGGGAACGGCGATACGTGGCCGGCCCGCTCGTCCTTCGGTTCTCCTTCAGTCGCCTGACTCGTCCGGCCCGGGTGCCTCCCCTGACATGCCGCTGCGCCCCTCGCCGGTCTTGCCGCCGCGCTTGTTCCCCTCCACCGAAGCGATGATCTCGTCGTGCCGTTCGTGGTCGGTCTTGTGCAGGTAACCCGCCGTGGTGGCGATGTTGGCGTGGCCGGCCGTGTCTTGCAGGGTTTTCAGTTGCACGCCATTGTTGGCATGGTTGGTCAGCATGCTGTGGCGCAGCCAGTGCGCGGACGCATGGCGCAAGGTTGCGGCCATGTCGCTGTCGCCGGCGCGCGCCGCCTTCGACGCCGCTTCGGCAAAAATACCCTTCAACGCTTCGGAGGCCGCCTCGTCGGTGAGACGCGTGACTTCGCGGCTGCGGCTGGACAAGACCAGCGGCGTGCGGTCGACACGCGCCGTCTGCGGCGGCAAGCCATAGGCCTCGCGGTAGCGCTGGAAGGCGGCGAGCATCTCTTCCGGCACCGGCAGGCGGCGCGGCTTGTTGCCCTTGCCGAGCACGTCGATCCACCAGCGTCCGCCGCCCTCGGTATAGATGGCGCCCATGTTGGCGCTGACGATCTCGTTCAGGCGCGCGCCGGTATGGGCGAATGCGATGAGCAGGAAGCGGTCGCGTTCGAGGCGGCGCTCGGCGGCGGGCGAATCGGCCAGGCGGTTCGACACCGTGTCGATGGCCAGGGCAATCGCCTCGGGTGTGAGGTAGCGCGTGATGCGGCTGGCGACGGGTGTGCGCACATTGCGCACCAGCGCGCCAGGATTGCGGCGCAGGTAGCCGGTTTGCTCGGCAAAGGCGAGCAGCCCCTTGACCGCGATCATGGCCTGGCGCCGGCTGGGGTCAGACAGCGGCCCGGTGAAGGGGCGGTAGCGCGGGTCGCTGCGCGGCCATTTGGTCTTCGAGATCCAGTCCGGCGGCGGGTTGCGCAGGAAATCCTTGTAGGCGTTCAGGTCGGCCACGTTCAGCTGGGACAGGGTTTTCTTGGCTTCTTCGCGGCACCAGGTGAGAAAGCGGTACAACTCCTTTTGCGAATTGGCGATCGAGGCCGGCGTGAGTTCGCCGTTGGCGATGAATTCGCGCGCGATCTCGATGTCGGTTTGCGCCTCGGTGATCGGATCGTCCGCCACCCGGAACATCTT
>DAMABW010000530.1:0-3265 GCA_031999925.1 Massilia sp.
CCACGTCCGTCCCGTCGAAGCCCTCGCCCGCGCCGCTGCCGCCGGAAATCGTTTCGTAGTACTGGTACCTGGCGTTCCCGAAGGTGAAGTTGTTCATCGTCCCCTGCGAGGCCGCCATCACGCCGAGCGCGCCGTACAGCGCATTCGTGATGCAGGTCGAGGTCTCGACGTTCCCCGACACCACCGAGGCCGGATAATGCGGGTTCAGCATCGAGCCCGGCGGAATGATCACGCGCAAAGGCTTCAGGCAGCCGCCATTCAGCGGAATCTCGTCCTCGACCAGGGTGCGGAACACGTACAGCACCGCCGCCATGCACACGCTCGACGGCGCATTGAAGTTGTTGTCCAACTGGGCCGAGGTGCCGCTGAAGTCGATCTCGGCGCTGCGCGTTGCGCGGTCGACCCGGATCGCCACGTCGATGTGGGCGCCGTTGTCCAGTTCCACCGTAAACGCGCCATCCTTCAACGCGCCGATCACGCGCCGCACCGCCTCCTCGGCGTTGTCCTGCACGTGGCCCATGTAGGCGCGCACCACGTCCAGCCCGAAGTGCGCCACCATGCGGTGCAGCTCTTCGACACCCTTCTGGTTCGCGGCCACCTGGGCCCGCAGATCGGCCATGTTTTGGTCGGGATTGCGCGCCGGGTAGCGCGCACCGAGCAGCAAGGCGCGGGCTTCAAGCTCGCGCAGCACGCCATCGGCGCCGTCGACCAGCTTGAAGTTATTGATCAGGACGCCCTCCTGCTCGATGTGGTGCGAGTCCGGCGGCATCGAACCCGGCGTGGTGCCGCCGATGTCCGCGTGGTGGCCGCGCGAGCCGACATAGAACAGGATCTCCCGGCCCGCCTCGTCGAACACCGGCGAGATCACCGTCACGTCCGGCAAATGGGTGCCGCCGTTGTACGGGTCGTTCAGCACGTACACATCGCCGGCGCGCATGCGGCCAGCGCGCCTTCCATCTCCATTCTCGCGCATCACGGTCTTGATCGATTCGCCCATCGAACCCAGGTGCACCGGCATGTGCGGCGCGTTCGCCACCAGGTTGCCGCTCGCGTCGAAGATGGCGCAGCTGAAGTCGAGGCGCTCCTTGATGTTCACCGAATAGGCCGTATTCTGCAGGCGCAGGCCCATTTGCTCGGCGATCGACATGAACAGGTTGTTGAAGATCTCGAGCATCACCGGGTCGGCCGTGGTGCCGATCGCGCGCCGCTCGGGCAGCGCCTCCACGCGTTTGAGGACGAGGTGGTTGTAGGCTGTGACTTGCGCCTGCCAGCCCGCCTCGACCACGGTGGTCGCGTTGTTCTCGGCGACGATGGCCGGACCCTGGATGACGTCGCCCGGCTTGATGTCGGCGCGGCGGTAGATGCCCGTGTCGCGCCATGCGCCATTGCCGAACATGCGCACGCGCTCCGACGGCGCCGGGGTGCCGGCCCGCCCGCTGCTGTCGACGACCGTCTCGGGCGGCGCTTCCGATCGGCCCAGCGCTTCCACCGACACCGCTTCGACGACCAGCGCGCGCGAGGGCATCAGGAAGGAAAAGCGCCGCTTGTAGGCCGCTTCGAACTGGGCCTGCATGGCTTCAACCGAGCCGAAGTCCACCACCAATGCCGAATCGGTGCCTTCGTAGCGCAGGTGCACGCGGCGCAGTACATCGATCCGTTCCGCGCCCACGCCCTGCCCCAGCAGTTCGGCGCGTGCGGCCTCGGCCAGCGCATCGAGGCGTGCTGCCAGCGCCCCTTCCGCAGCCGCGCCCAGCTTTTCCTCGACCGCCTGCTCGCGCATCGCGCTCTGGTCGGCCAGGCCCATGCCATAGGCCGACAGCACGCCGGCCAGGCTGTGGATGAACACCGTCTTCATGCCCAGGGCGTCGGCCACCAGGCAGGCATGCTGGCCGCCGGCACCGCCGAAGCTGGTCAAGGCGTATTCGGTCACGTCGTGCCCGCGCTGCACCGAGATCTGCTTGATCGCGTTCGCCATGTTCCCGACCGCGATCTGGATGAAGCCCTCGGCCACCTGCTCGGGCGTACGGCGGTCGCCGGTGGCCGCGAAGATCTGCTCGGCCATCTCGGCGAAGCGGGCGCGCACGGTCTCGACGTCGAGCGCCTCGTCCGCGTTCGGGCCGAACAGCTTCGGGAAGTGCTCGGGTTGGATCTTCCCGAGCATGACGTTGCAGTCGGTGACCGCGAGCGGCCCGCCGCGCCGGTAGCTGGCGGGGCCGGGATTCGCGCCGGCGCTGTCGGGGCCGACGCGGTAACGGCTGCCGTCGAAATGCAGGATCGAGCCGCCACCGGCCGCCACCGTATGGATGCTCATCATCGGCGCGCGCATGCGTACGCCCGCGACCTGGGTCTCGAACACGCGTTCGAACTCACCCGCATAGTGCGAGACGTCGGTCGAGGTGCCGCCCATGTCGAAGCCGATGATCTTCTCGAAACCCGCCAGGCGGCTGGCGCGCACCATGCCGACGATGCCGCCCGCCGGGCCGGACAGGATGCTGTCCTTGCCCTGGAAGGCGCGCGCGTCGGTCAGGCCGCCGTTCGACTGCATGAACTGCAGATTCACGCCCGGGAGCTCCGACGCCACCTGGTCGACGTAGCGGCGCAGGATCGGCGACAGATAGGCGTCGACCACCGTGGTGTCGCCGCGCGCGACCAGCTTCATCATCGGGCTGGTGGCGTGCGAGGTGGAGACTTGCGTGAAGCCGATCTCGCGCGCGATGCGGGCCACCGCGGCTTCATGCGCGGTGTGGCGGTAGCCGTGCATGAAGACGATGGCCAGTGCGCGCAAGCCCGCATCGTAGGCCTGCTGCAGGCCGGCGCGGGCGGCGGCTTCGTCGAGCGGCTGCACCACCTCGCCGTGCGCGCCCATGCGCTCGTCGATCTCGACCACCTGCGCATACAGCAGCTCGGGCAGCATGATGTGGCGGTCGAACAGGCGCGGCCGGTTCTGGTAGGCGATGCGCAGCGCATCGCGAAAACCGCGCGTGATGGCCAACGCGGTCGGCTCGCCCTTGCGCTCGAGGAGCGCGTTGGTGGCGACCGTGGTGCCCATCTTGACCGCTTCGACGCCGGCGGCCGGCAGCGGCTCGCCGGCCGCGACGCCCAGCAGGTGGCGGATGCCGGCCACTGCTGCGTCGCGGTACTGTTCAGGATTCTCGGACAGGAGTTTGTGCGTCACCAGTTGCCCGTCGGGGCAGCGCGCCACGATATCGGTGAAGGTACCGCCGCGGTCGATCCAGAACTGCCAATCCATTCGTCTCTCCATGCA
>DAMABW010000531.1:0-3251 GCA_031999925.1 Massilia sp.
TCGGTCAGCGGCACGGCGGTATCGGCGGCGTCGGTCCACTTCTTGTTCAGGAACGGCGCCCAGTCGACGGCGTACTGGTTCTTGAAGTTGGTCAGCACCGGATCGACAGTGTGCTTGCCGGCGTCCATCGCGTCGCGGTAGGCGGCGACCAGCTTGTCGCCTTCGTCGGCGGCCACGGTGCCCTGGGTCGACAGCTTCTCGGCGTACAGCTTGCGCGTGCCCGGGTGCTTGGCGATCTTCTTGTACATCAGCGGCTGGGTCAGCGCAGGGGTGTCCTGCTCGTTGTGGCCCAGTTTGCGGTAGCAGATGATGTCGACCACAACGTCCTTGCCGAACTCGACGCGGTAGTCGAGGGCGATTTGCGTCGCCAGGACCACGGCTTCAGGATCGTCGGCGTTCACGTGCAGCACCGGCGCTTCGATCATTTTCACAACGTCCGAGCAGTACAGCGTCGAACGGGCATCGCGCGGATCGGAGGTGGTGAAGCCGATCTGGTTGTTGATGACGATGTGAACCGTGCCGCCCGTGCCGTAGCCGCGGGTCTGCGCCAGGTTCAGGGTTTCCATGACCACGCCCTGGCCGGCGAATGCGGCGTCGCCGTGCACCAGGATCGGCAGCACCTGCTTGCCCTTGCGGTCGCCACGGCGGTCCATGCGCGCCTTGACCGAACCCTCGACGACCGGATTCACGATTTCCAGGTGCGACGGGTTGAATGCCAGCGACAGGTGGACCGGGCCGCCCGGGGTCGAGACGTCGCTCGAGAAGCCCTGGTGGTATTTCACGTCGCCCGACGGCAGGTCGTCGGCGTGCTTGCCTTCGAATTCTTCGAACAGTTCCGACGGGGCCTTGCCCAGGGTGTTGACCAGGACGTTCAGGCGGCCGCGGTGGGCCATGCCGATAACGATTTCCTGGATGCCCTTTTCACCGGCGCGCTGGATGGTTTCGTCCATCGAGGCGATGAAGGATTCGCCGCCTTCGAGCGAGAAGCGCTTGGCGCCGACGTACTTGGTGTGGAGGTAGCGTTCCAGGCCTTCGGCGGCCGTCAGGCGTTCGAGGATGTGGCGCTTTTTCTCGGCCGAGAAGGTTGGGGTCGAGCGGATCGATTCCAGGCGTTCCTGGATCCAGCGCTTTTCGGTCGGGTCGCTGACGTACATGAACTCCGCGCCGATCGAGCGGCAGTAGGTGTCACGCAGCATGTTCAGCAGGTCGCGCAGGGATGCGTCGTCGCCGCCGAAATAGGTGTTGGAGATGTTGAACTTGGTGTCGAGGTCGGCGTCGGTGAAACCGTAAAACGATGGATCGAGTTCAGGAATCGGCGGACGTTCCTGGCGCTGCAGCGGGTCCAGGTTGGCCCAGCGCGAGCCGAGGTAGCGGTAAGCGGCGATCAGTTGGGTGACGGCGACGCGCTTGCGGCCCATTTCCGGGTCGGCTTCGGCGGCGGCGCTGACGGTACGGATCGGGCCTTGCTTGGCACGTTCCGCGAACGAGGCGATGACGGACGAGTGAACCACGTCCGGGCGGTTGCTACCGTCGACAGCAGGCACATGCTGCATGTTGTCGAAGTAGGCGCGCCAGTTCTCCGGGACCGATCCCGGATTGTTCAGGTAGGCCTCGTACAACTCTTCCACGTACGGCGCGTTACCGCCGAACAGGTACGAGTTGGCGTTATATTGTTGCATCATTCTTGCTCACCTTTCTTCGCGCTTCGCGAGTTTGGCGGGTTGGTCTAACCTTCCGCGGCACGGCCTGACCGGTTAGCGGATCGCACTTACAAGACATCAAGTTGTGGGGGAAGGACTGTTGTTGCGACAGAGATATTTCAAGTTCGCTGACATAGCACAATAGCGGCAGGTATTGTAACGCAACATCCGGGTGGCATAGGCGCCACTCTTACTTTTTGTGACATGTCGGGCCGATATTCCGCACCGATACTCTTCTACAAGAGTCCCCACGGCCTTTCCGCCTTTTTTGTTGACCGGCTAAATGATAATCGTTATCATTTGCATCGTTCACTCAACAGGAAACTTGCATGTCTGTCCAGAATCCGCCGCGCACCGCAACCGCACCCGCCGCCCTTCCCGGCGCAAAGCGCGCGCTCTGGCTCAAGCAATTGCACCAGTGGCACTGGATCAGTTCCGCCATCTGCCTGATGGCCATGCTCCTGTTCAGCATTACCGGCTTTACCCTGAACCATGCCGCCCAGATCGAATCCAAGCCCCAGGTCACGCGCCTGTCCGGCACGGTGCCGGCCGCCCTGCTGCCCGAGCTGCAGGCTTACGCCGAAGAGCACGCCGACGCCGAGGCGCCGGTCCCGGCGAAACTGGCCGAGTGGGCCAATGGCGCCTTTCCGGTCGACATCCGCGCCCGCAGCGCCGAGTGGAGCGAGGAAGACGGCTACATCGCCCTGCCGCGTCCGGGCGGCGACGCCTGGCTGCGTATCAGTGTCAGTGGGGAGGCCGAATACGAAAAGACCGACCGCGGCTGGATCTCGTGGCTGAACGACATGCACAAGGGCCGCAACACCGGCGCCGTGTGGAGCTGGTTCATCGACATCTTCGCGATCGCCTGCATCATCTTTTGCGTGACCGGTTTCCTGATCCTGAAGTACCACGCGGCCAACCGGCCCTCGACCTGGCCCGTGATCGGCCTGGGCATCGTGCTGCCGATCGTGCTCGCGCTGCTGTTCGTTCACTGATCCGAATTTAGTACCTGCGTTCATTAATCTTCCTCTCTATCTAAGAAGGCACTGCATGAAACTGTCCCCCTCGCTCGCCGCCCTGTCCCTGCCGCTGATCTCCAGCGGCGCGCTGGCCGCCGACCTGTCCGTCAAGTTCGAACTGCCGCAAATGAACGTGGCGGAGTACCACAAGCCCTACGTGGCGATCTGGATCGAGCGCGCCGACCAGAGCGTGGCCTCGACCCTGGCCGTGCTGTACGACGTCAAGAAGAAAGACAATGCCGGCGAGAAGTGGGTGAAGGACATGCGCACCTGGTGGCGCAAGGCCGGCCGCGAAGCCACCCTGCCGATCGACGGCGTCTCCGGCGCCACCCGCGCCGCCGGCAGCCACACCATGAGCTTTGGCCCGGCCCGTACCGGCATCGACAAGCTGCCGGCCGGCGACTACAAGCTGGTCATCGAAGCCGCGCGCGAAGCGGGCGGGCGTGAACTGGTGCGCGTGCCCTTCACCCTGCCGGCCAAGGGCAAGGTCGCGGCCAGCGCCAGCGGCAAGGAAGAACTGGGCGCGGTGTCC
>DAMABW010000532.1:0-3220 GCA_031999925.1 Massilia sp.
GGCTGAAGAGCAGGGACCTCCGCGAACCGGTGTAGCCGAGGTAGTGGCGGCCGACCGACATCTGGATATTGGTGCGCGGCGACGGCGCCCAGCCGAAGCCCACCGACCAACTGGCACCCGAGGTCTCGCCGCCCAGGGCCTGGTAGTCGTACTTGTCGTAGCCGCCGGTGGCGGTCAGGTTCAGGGTGGTACCGACGCGGTAGCTCAGGCCCAGCGTCGCGTTCTGCGAGGAGGTGTCGCCGAAGTTCTCGTTGTCGACATTCTGGCGCGCGACGTGGACGTTCCAGCCGACGTTGCGAAAGCCGGTGCCGCTGGCGACGTCGAGGACCACGCCGTCGGCCGTGCTGTTGCCGAAGAGGCTGCTCTCATCCGATTTCACGCTATCGTGGCTGTAGCGCAGCGTGCCGCTGGCGAACGTACCGAAGCGGTGGGTCAGGTAGGGGCTGATGCGCCAGGTCTTGACGTCGGTCTGGTTTTCGCTGGTGTAGCGGTTGCCGTTCGGGTCTTCGGCCAGCGGGCCGAAGGCGGAAATGCTGCGCGAGCTGGCGCCGGCGCCGGCGTCGACGTAGAACAGCTGGTCGACCACGTTGAAGCGGCCGTCGGCGTCGTACTGGTACTGGCTGTTGCGCACGCCGGGCACGTCTTCTTCGCTGTAGTCGTACCAGTAGGCGCGGGCATTCGCGTTCAGCTGCACGCGCGAGCTGTTCGCCTGCACGGCGATGCCCGGTACGGCTTCGGTGATCCAGGACGAGCGCTTGGTGGCGTCGCTGCGCTGGTTGACGTTGTCGGAATAGCTTTCGCTCAGGCTGAAGGAAGGGGTGACCTTTACTTCAGCGTGGGCTGGCAGCGCTGCCAGCAGCGCTGCCAGCGGTGCCAGACGAAGCGGACGCAACATGCGCGAGCGCTTAGCCGTAGTGATAGTCATACGTCTCTTCGATGCCGGGGATGTCCCGGGCCTTGTTATAGATGAGGTTCACGTTGCTGCAGCCTTCGAGCTGGCGCAGCGATTCCTTGACCGCGTGCTGGGTCGTGGCCTGGGCCTCGACCACCATCACGATCTGGCCCATGTGGCTGGCCAGCACGCGCGATTCGCTGGTCAGCAGCAGCGGCGGCGAATCGAAGATGACCACGCGGTCCGGATAGCGGTTGGCGATCTCGTTGACCATGTTGCTCATCGTCGAGCTGGCCAGCAGTTCGGTGGCGCGCGGGGTGCTGGTGCCGGCCGGCAGGATGCTCAGGGTGTCGACATTCGTGCGCAGCATGACGTCGGACAGGTCGAGCTTGTCGTCGATCAGGATGTCCATCAGGCCGCGCTGGGCCGGCAGGCCGAGGGTGCGCAGCACCGAAGGACGGGCCACGTCGGCGTCGACGAGTAGCACGGTGTGGTCGAGTTCCATGGCGATGCTCATCGCCAGGTTGATCGCGCAATAGGTCTTGCCTTCGCCCGGCAGCGAGCTGGTGACCATGATCAGGTTGTTCGGACGGCCCGGCACCGAGGCTTCGCTGAAGGCGCGCTTCAGCAGCGGGCGCTTGATGACGCGGAAGTCCTCGAGCAGGCTGGTACGGCCGCTGGCGGCGGTGACCATGCCGGCGTCGCGCATGCGGGCCAGGTCGAGGTCGACCTTGCGCGCGCTGTGCTTGCCGGTCGCTGGACGGCCGGTGTGCGGCTGGGCCGGAGCCGCATGGACGCCCGATGCGGTAGCGGACGCCACGGCGGCGGCCGCGCTTTCGGCCGGGGTCGGCGCAAAGGTCTCGAGCGGCACGGCATGGATGGCCGGCGCCGGCGCGGCCGGCTGCGGCGCGGCGTGCGGCGCCGCGTGTGGATTCAGCGCCACCACCTGCTCGTCGGTCTCGACGGGCACGGCGGCGGGAGCCGGGGTGTTGCGGGTGTGGTCAATGCGGCTGGCCGCTTTTTCGATAATGCTCACATTCGCTCCTAAAATTCTTCCTTACAGGCCCGGACGGGCCATCATCGTCGCCACGCCCGCGCCATACAGGCCGATCAGCAGCAGCACGGTGGCGCCCAGGCCGTACAGGCGCTTCTTGCGGCGCACCTTCTGGCCATCGGTCCAGTGCATGTTGATGGTGCCGAGGATCGGCATGCCGGTCACGTCGCGCAGCGCCGCCTGGCTCAGGAAGGTCGGACGGAACTGGCTCATCAGGAACGCACCGGCCAGGCCGGCCGCCAGCGCCACCAGGAAGGCGGCGGTGAACAGCACCGGACGGTTCGGGCCGGTCGGCACCGACGGCGCCAGCGGCGGCTCGATCACGCGGAACGACATGATGTCGGTGGCCGAGGACAAATCGCCCGACAGGCGGGCCTGTTCGCGGCGCTCGATCAGGCGTTGGTGGTTTTCACGGTTGACCTGGTAGTCGCGGTTCAGCTGGGCCAGCTGGGCTTCGACTTCCGGCGCGGTGGTGCTCTGGGTGCGCAGGGTATTCACGCGGTTCTGGTACTCGTTGACGCGGGCGCGCAGGGCGGCCACGCGCGACTCGGCGTCGGACAGGGTCACGTTCAACTGCTGCATCATCGGGCTGGCGGCCAGGTTCGGATTCACGCCGCCCTTCTTCGCTTCTTCCTTCTTGCGCTCCTGGAGTTGGTCGAGCAGGCGCTTGGTGGCGATGATGTCGGGGTGCTGCTCGGTGTACTGCAGGCGCAGCGAGTCGAGGTTCTTCTGGGTGGTGGCGATGCGCTCGGCCAGTTCCGGATCGACCGGGCCGGCGCCGTCCTTGCCGCCGCCCGTCATGCGGCGGCGGATCGCGTTACGCGACTGCTCGGCCTCGGCCAGTTCGAGTTTCGCCTGGCTCAGGGCATCGCTCGCGGATGCCACCTTGCTGCCGAAATCGGCGCCTTCGCGCGGCAGCAGGCCCATGTTCTTGATCTTGAATTCCTTCAGGGTGTTCTCGGCGGCCGCCAGCTTCTCTTCGTAGCTGCGGATCTGGTCGTCGATGAACTGGACAGCCTTGTCGGATTCCTGGCGCTTGCCGCCGAAGCTGCCTTCCATGAAGATGGTCAGCAGCGACTGCACCACGTCCTTGCCCAGCTTCGGATCGGGCGCCTTGTAGCTAATGGTATAGATGTCGTCGCGCTCGGTGCCGGCGATGGTGATCTTCGACATCAGGTTGTCGATCATCCTTTCCTTTTCGTCGGCATCGCGCGCCTTGACGTCGAGGTCGGTCATGCGCATGACCTTTTCCACGTTCGGACGGCTGATCAGGG
>DAMABW010000533.1:0-3204 GCA_031999925.1 Massilia sp.
GTCGGCGCGCAGCCAGGTGATCGGCGCCATGACCATGGGCGTGGGCGCGGCGCTGATGGAAGACCTGGTGGTCGACAAGCGGCGCGGCTTCTTCGTGAACCACGACCTGGCCGGGTACGAGGTGCCGGTGCATGCCGACATCCCGCACCAGGAAGTCGTGTTCCTCGACGAGACCGATCCGATTTCCTCGCCGATGAAGGCCAAGGGCGTGGGCGAACTGGGGATCTGCGGCGTGGCGGCGGCGGTGGCGAATGCCATCTACAACGCCACCGGCGTGCGCGTGCGCGATTATCCGGTGACGCTCGATAAGCTGATCAGCAAGATGACGCTCAGCGCGTGATTGTCGGGTAATGCGGACGTAAGGTGGACGCGTGGACGGAAAACCCGTCCACGCGTTCAACAATCGGTGGCGTAATCGAATCGCCTTAACGCACCTCTGTCACTTCTTCTGAATCCGGTTGTGCACCTCATTGATCATCATGACGGCCGCCGACCCATAGAACTTGTGGTACTCCGCCACCATCTCGCCCTGCATGATGACCGGATCGGTCGCCACCAGCTTCCGCGCCTCCTCGATGTCCGGCGTCGCCAACACGAAGATCCCGCGCCGGCCTTCCTTGCCGTCGAGCGGTCCGGCCAGCACCAGCTTCTTCTCCGCCGCCAGCCTTTCCATGTTCGCGAAGTGACCCGCGAACATCTTCTTGCGGCCTTCCGCATCGGCCATCTTGTTCGGCCCCGTCTTCAGGATCACCAGCACGTACTGGCGCATGCCGTGTTCGTCGGCGCCGAGCGAGGCGGCCAGCGCGGCATCGTAGGCCGGCGCTGGCGCGGGCGGCGTCTGCGCGGACGCATGGAAGGGCAGGGCGAGCGCCAGGCAGGCGGCGATCGGGGCGGTTTTCCACATGTTCTCGTCTCCATTCTTATCGTGACGCACCGGACGTGCGCGGCGCGATTATCGAACCGGCGCGCCACGCCGTCAACGCAAGCCTGGACGCGACTCATCCGGCCGCCAGCAGGTTCACCAGCACCTTCCAGTCCACCGGCTTGGTCAAGTGGTGATCGATGCCGTTCGTGTGCGAGCGTGCCCGGTCCACCTGCTGCCCCCATCCGGTGAGCGCGACGATCTTCATCCCCGCAAAGCGGCCGTCCCCGCGCACCCGGTGCGCCACCGTATGCCCATCCATGCCGGGCATGCCGATGTCCAGCACCATCGCGTCGAAGCCGCCCGGCCCGCTCTCCTGCACCGCCGCCAGCGCCGCCAGGCCGTCGTAGCGCACCTCGACCGTCGCCCCGGCGGTCTTCAGCAGCAGGCACAGCGAATCGGCCGCATCGCGGTTGTCGTCCACCACCAGCACGCGCCGCCCAGCCAGCATGGCGGCGGGCGGCGCGGCCTCGCCCGGTCCGGCCGCCGCAGCGCCTTGCGCGCGCAGGGGCAGGCGCACCTCGAATTCGCTGCCCATGCCGCTGCCGGCGCTGCGCGCCTCGACGGTGCCGCCGTGCAGGTGCACCAGGTTGCGCACCATGGTCAGTCCGATCCCGAGCCCGCCCTGGTGCCGGTCGGAGGGAGCATGCGCCTGCGCGAACATCTCGAACACATGGGGCAGGGCGGCGGCGTCGATGCCGGTGCCGTTGTCGCGCACGCGCACCACGGCCATGTCGCCGTCGCGCTGCGCGTCGAGC
Organism: Massilia sp.; assembly: GCA_031999925.1. Taxonomy (GTDB): domain Bacteria; phylum Pseudomonadota; class Gammaproteobacteria; order Burkholderiales; family Burkholderiaceae_D; genus Telluria. The sequence continues at coordinate 1,681 of DAMABW010000533.1, forward strand.
CAGATGCGGCCGCCGCGGTCGGTGTACTTGGCGGCGTTGTTCAGCAAATTCGCGAACACCTGGGTCAGGCGCACCTTGTCGGCATGCAGCATCAGCGGCTCGGCCGGCAGCGACACCGTGAACACGTGATGCGCGTTGTCGATGGCCGGCTGGCTGGTCTCGATGGCGCTGCCCAGGATGTCGGCCAGCGCCACCGGCGTCTTGCTCAGGCCGATCTTGCCGCGCGTGATACGCGACACGTCCATCAAGTCGTTCACCAGGCGCACCATCTGGCGTACCTGGCGCTCGATCATCTCCACCATGCGGTCGGCGGCGCGCCGCCCCTCGACTTCAAGCTGCAGGCGCGCGTTGGCCTCGGTCAGCAGGCGGGTGCGCTCCTCCACCCGCTCTTCCAGCGCGCGCCGGTTGTCGTGGGCGTCGGCCAGCGCCGCCCCGATCCGGTAGGCCGAGGCGGCATGGGTCGCCAGGCTCTCCAGCACGCGCGCGTCCTCGGCATCGAAATGGCGCTCAAGCGTGTGCGCGATCGCCCACACGGTGCCGACCGCTTCGGAATCGGCGTTCCAGGGCGCGAGCAGGCTTTCGTGGAGCTGGGGCGCCACGCCCGACAATCCGGGAAAACAGCGTTCGACGCCGTCGAACAACTGGACCGCACCGCGCGCCACCACCACGCCGCAGGGGCTGTGGTCGCGCGGCAGGGTGCCGCCGAGATGGACGGCGAAGGGGCCGACCACGGCGTGCCAGCGGAAGACGCCGTGCTCGCCGCCTGGTTCGAGGATGTTGATGCCGGCCGAATCGGCGTGCAGCAGCTCGACCACCAGCTCGGCGAGCTTTTGCAGCACGCGGTGCGGCTGGTTGGCCATTTCGAGGGCCAGCGCCCTGAGCGCGCGGTTTTCGGCCGCAAAGTCCGGGGCGCGGGCTGGGCGCCGCGCCAGTTCGCCGGTAATCAGCACGTCGGCCAGACATGCCGCGGTACCGGAAGACGGCTCGCTGACCATGGGGCCTCCTGTCGGGAACAGGCGAACGCTGCCGGAATGCCTGCAGAATTAAAAAAGCTTACACCAAGCCGCAAGGGGCTACCAGCGAGCGCACGATAGGCGGCACCGGCCCCGTGCCTAGGTGCCGAGACGGCGGTCGAGCGTGTCGTAAAGGTGGACAGGCTGGTCGTCGAACAGGTAGCTGGCCAGCACCGGGATGCGCTGGGCTGCGCCGCCGCCGTTTTCGCGCAGGTCGAGGATCAGGGCGTCGGCGTCGGCGTGGCCGCTCATCAGCGCGTGCACGAAGGCGATGAATGAATTCCTTGGTAATACTTCAGGAAGAGCCGGTAGCGGCGCAGACGTACGCCGGGAATGCCCGGCGCCGCGCAGCGGCAGCGGGATGCATTACCGCACTGGCCAGCTTGACGGCTCGGCCTTGTAGGTCAGCTGCGCCTTGCGCGCACGTGCATTGTAGGTCCAGATGTGGGTAACCGTGCCGTCGACGACGCTGACCACGGCCGTGGCGGCGCCGTGTGCGAACGCGCTCAGG
>DAMABW010000534.1:0-3188 GCA_031999925.1 Massilia sp.
CGCCTCCGCCCCCTGGCGCAAACCCGGCGCATCCTCCGGCACCAACAGCGCGACCGTGCCGAGCGCCCTGCCCGCCGGGTCGAAGGCGCGCGCGAACACGCTCAGGACGCCCGACCAAGAAGCCAGGCCGATCAGGTGCTTGGCGCCGTTCAGGCGCCAGCCGCCATCCACGCGCAGCGCGCGCGTGCCGATGGCGCGCGGGTTCGAGCCGGCCTGCGGCTCGCTCAGCGCAAAGGCCGCCAGCTGGCGCCCGCCGGCCAGGAGCGGCAGCCACTCGCGGCGCTGCGCCGCGCTGCCGAAGCGCAGCAGCGGCCGCAGGCCCAGGCCATTGTGCACGCCGACCACGGTTGCCAGCGTCAGGTCGATCGCGGCCAACTGCGCCATCACGCGCACCAGGTCGACCGTGGCCAGGTCCTGGCCGCCCGCTTCGCGCGGCGCCTGGAGGCCGAACAGGCCGCGGTTGCCGAGGTCGAGCAGGATGTGCGGCGCGATGCTGCGGCGTTCGTCGTCGAGCGCGGAGTTGAGGCGGCGCGCCGCGTACTGGCGCAGCCAGGCCACCAGCACGTCGGCGCGCAGCGCGCTGCCGGGCTTTTCCTGCTGCGCGCGCGGCCGCACCAGCGGCAGGGCGCCGGCCGCCAGCAAGGCCTTGCAGCGCGCGCGCTGGACCTTGCCGCTGGTCGTGCGCGGGAAAGCGCCCGGCGCCGCGAACGCCAGGGTTTGCAGCGGGATGCCGAGTTCGGCCGCGACCGCGCTGCGGATGCGCCGCCCGAGTTCGTCGACCTCGCCGCTGCGCGCCAGCGTCCGGCTGGCCTCGATCACCAGCGCCAGCCGTTCGCCCTCCTCGCCTTCGATGCCGAAGGCGGCGCAGCAGTTCGGCGCCAGCGTGGCCGCCACGCGCTCGACCAGCTCTTCGACATCCTGGGCATACAGGTTGCGGCCGTTGACGATGATGACATCCTTGCGGCGGCCGGTGACGAACAGCTCGCCGCCGTGCAGGAAGCCGAGGTCGCCGCTGCGCAGCATCCGCCCCGCGCTTGATGGCGCCCGGCCGTGGTAGCCACGCGACACGCCCGGGCCGCCGATGCAGATTTCGCCCACCGCGTTGCTCATCTCGTTGCCCTCCACCGGCTCACCTTCAGTGCCGGCGATCGCCACCGTGACACCCGGTGCGAGCAGGCCGCAGCCGACAACCGCGCGCGCCGCCGCGTCGCCCGGCGCCGCCGTGCGCACCCGCCCCTGTTCGAGGGCGGCGCCATCGAGCATCAGGATGCGCGGCCCGCGGCCGTACGGGCCGCCGGCCACCAGCAGGGTCGCCTCGGCCATGCCGTAGCAGGGAAAGATCGCATTGCGGCGCAGGCCGCAGCGCCCGAAGGCGGCCAGGAAGCGTTCCAGCGTTGCCGCGCGCACCGGTTCGGCGCCGTTATACAGCACCTCCAGGCTGGACAGGTCGAACTGCGCCGCCGCATCAAGGGCGATGCGGCGCACGCACAGGTCCCAGGCGAAGTTCGGCGCGCCGCTGCAGGTGGCGCGGTAGCGGGTGATGGTTTCCAGCCACAGCGCGGGCCGCCGCAGGAAGGCGCCGGGCGCCATCAACACCGAGCGAAAACCGAGCGCCAGCGGCGCGGCGATGCTGCCGATCAGGCCCATGTCGTGGAAAGGCGGCAGCCAGCTGACCATCACCGTGTCCGCATGGAAGCCGAAGGCCTGGCCGATGGCGGCGACGTTCGCGGCGATGTTGGCGTGCGTGATCTCCACGCCTTTTGGCTGCGCGGTCGAGCCGGAGGTGTATTGAAGAAAAGCCAGCGCACTGATGTCCGGCAGCGGCAAGGCGTCCGGCCCGGCCGGCGCGCCGTCGCAGCCCGCGCATAGCAGCGGCACGTCCGAGCCGGCCCGCGCCAGCGCCGCCCGTGTCGCCGCTTCCGATTCAAGCGCGGCCAGCACGACCGCCGGTTGGGCATCGACCAACAAGGCGGCCAGCCGCTCGCCGTCGCGGCGCCGGTGCGCGGGCGCGGCCGGTACCGCCACCACGCCCGCCGCCAGGCAGGCGAGGAAGGCGCCGACGAAGGCCGGGCCGGGAGGATACAGCAGCAGCGCGCGGGCGCCGGGCGCCGCATGGCGCGCCAACTGCGCGGCCTGCGCGGCGACGCGGGCGGCCAACTGGCGGTACGAGACATCGGCGGCCTCGCCGTTCTCGTGCAGGAAGGTGTAGGCGGTGCGCTCGGGGGTGTGCGCCGCGTGATGCCGGAGACGATGCAGCAGGGTGGCGCCGCCAGGGTCGGCTGCTTCAGCCACGGCTGCGCTCCCCGCGCCATGGCCCATGCGCCGGCTCGACGCCGAGCGCGGCGCCGGCGCCGTTGACGGCGGCGCCGACCAGGCGCGCACCGTGGCGCAGCTGTTCGTTCTCGTGCGCGGCCATCACCTGCAGGCGCAGGCGCGCCGCGCCCAGCGGCACGCCGGGAAATTCGACCGCGTTCACATGCACCCGGGCGCGCGCCAGCGTGCGCCCGGCCAGGCGCGCCACCTGTTCGCTGCCGATCCACACCGGCACGATCGCCGACGGCAGGCCGAGGCAGCGCATGCCGGTCTCGGCCAGCCCGGCACGCAGCGCCACCGCGTTACGCAGCAGGCTGGCGCGCAAGGCATCGCCCTCGCTGCTGCCGACGATGCGCAGCGCTTCCAGCACGGTGGCCGCCTGCACCGGCGACAGCGCGTTCGAGAACAGGTGCGGCCCGGCGAACAATTGCAGTTGGCGTTTCACGGCGCGCGAAGCGCAGGCGACGAAGCCGCCGTTCGAGGCAAAGGTTTTTGAGAACGCACCCATCACGATGTCGACCTTGCCGAGCATGCCCTGCTCGCCGATGCTGCCTGTGCCGCCCGGCCCGAGCGCGCCCAGGTCGTGGGCCACGTCGACCAGCAGCGTGGCGCCGTATTCGCGGCACAGGTGCTGCATCAGCGGCAGGTCGGGTACGTCGCTGTCCATGCTGAACAGGCCTTCGGTGACGACCAGGATGCCCTTGTCCGGATCGCGCGAGCGGATCGCGGCCAGCAGTTCGCGCACGTGGCCGGTGTCGAGGTGGCGGTGCAGCGCGACGTTGCGGGTGGCGGCGCCCGCGCCCTGGCGCAGCGAGGCGTGGGCCAGTTGATCGATCACCACGTAGTCGCGCTGCGTGACCAGGGCCGTGATCAGG
>DAMABW010000535.1:0-3185 GCA_031999925.1 Massilia sp.
CGACCTGCTGCTGCGTGAGCGCCCCCGCACCTCCCACCACGCTCGTGCGCACAGGCTTGATACCGGCAAACCCGAGGATATTGCGCTGCAGCGCCTTCAGGCTGTGCGCCCGGTAGAACCAGCGGTACAGCACCGCCGGCATACCCATGGTGACGATCACGCGCGCGCTGCGTCCGCCCAGCAGCCCTGCCTTCAGGGGATTGCGGCTCTCGGCAGCGATGGCGAAGCCCGGCCGCGCGACCTGCTCGAGAAAGCCCTTGAGCAGCGCCGGCATCTCGCCCAGCCACAGCGGATACACCAGGACCAGGTGCGTCGCCTGCCTGATGGCCTGCTGGGACGGGGCCAGCGAGGGCGGCACGGGACCGTGCTGCCATTCCTCGGCACTGCGCAGCAGCGGAAACGCGATCAATCCGGGCTCGATGGTCTCGACGGTGTGGCCTCCGGCGCGCGCGCCGTCGGCATAGGCCTGGGCCAGCGCGTGGCACAGGTGCTGGCTGCCGCAATCCGGATGGCCCTGGATGATGAGGATGCGGGCGGCCATCACTTGCCGTCGTCCGTAACCAGGACGCGGCGCAGGGCGACCGTCCCGTCCGTATCGGCCGCGACCGAAAAGCCGATGCGGCGCGCCAGCGCCTGCATGCCGAGGTTGTCGGCGAGGGCAACGCCGGTAATCTCGCGCAGGCCGTGCGCCCGGCAGTAGCCGATCAGCGCCTCCATCAGGATCGTGCCCAGGCCCTTCCCCTGCAGGTCCGAGCGCACCACGATGGCGAATTCGCCGGCGATGTTATCGGGATCGGTGACCACTCGCACCACCCCGAGCGTCTCGCGGCCGTCCGCGGTCGGACGGGTCAGGATGAAGGCCATTTCGCGCGCGTAGTCGATCTGGGTAAAGCGTGCCAGCTGCGCGTCCGAGAGCTCGCGCGCACTGCTGAACATCCGGAAGTGCACATCCTGCGGGCTCAAGGCCCTGAAGAAAGCCTGGTGCGCCGGGGCGTCCTCGGGCCGGATCGGGCGCAGGGTCAGCGCGCCGAGGGCGGACTCGACCTCGCGCTCGAGCGCGTCCGGATAGGGCAGGATGGCGAAACGTGCCAACGAATCGGCGCCATCCGCCGGCGCCAGGCGCATGCGGGCATCGAGCGCCAGCACGCCCTGGCTGTCGGCCAGCAGCGGATTGATGTCCAGTTCGCACAGTTCGGGCAGGTCGGCAGCCATCTGGCCGAGCCGCACCAGCACGTCGCACACGGCGTCGAGGTCTGCCGGCGGCGTGTCGCGAAAACCGGCCAGCAGTCGTGCCACCCGGGTGCGCGACACCATGTCGCGCGCCAGCACCCGATTCAGCGGCGGGAGCCCGACCGCCTGGTCGGCGTTGGCCTCGACCGCGACACCGCCTTGCCCGAACAGGACGACGGGGCCGAACACGGGATCGACCGACAGGCCGACGATCAGTTCGAGGGCGTGCGCGCGGCGCGCCATGGCCTGGACCGTAAACCCGAACAGCCGTGCCTCGGGCCGCAGGGTTCGCACCCGCTCGGCCATGCGCGCTAGCGCCTCGCCGAGTGCCCGTGGATCGCCAAGGTCGAGGGCGACGCCGCCGACGTCCGACTTGTGGAAAATGTCGGGAGAAAGGATCTTCAGCGCGACCGGATAGCCGATGCGCGCCGCAGCGGCCAGCGCATCCGTCTCGTCGGAGACGACTTCGGTCGCCACCGACGGGATGCCGTAGCAGGCGAGGATCAGATTCGCGTTGGCCTCGCCCACCGCCTCGCAGCGCGCGGCCATCAGACGCGCCACATGGGCACGCGCGCCGAGGCGGTCGGGCGGGGCCAGGCGTCCCGCCGAGGGTACCTGCATCAGCAGCGCCTGGTTGCGGCCGTAGTCGACCAGCTGCATCAACGCACGCACGGCCTCCTCGGGTGTCTCGAAAACGGGCAGTCCGGCATCGAGGCAGAGCCGGCGCGCCTCGGCCACGCTGGCGCCGCCGAGCCAGCAGCACAACACCGGTTTCGCGGCGGCGCGCAGCAGTGGCAGCAGTACCCGCGCGACATCGGCCGCCGGCACGATCGCGGTCGGCGCATGGATCAGCAGCACGGCGTCGGCGTCGGGCGAGGCGAGCAGGGCCTGCAGCGCATGGCGGTAGCGTCCGGCCGGTGCGTCGCCGACGATATCGACAGGATTGGCACGCGGCCAGTTCGGCGGCAAGCCCTCGTCCAGCTGCGCCAGCGTGTCCGCGCCGAGCCGGGCCAGGGTGCCGTGCGCCTCCACCAGGGCATCGGTCGCCATCACGCCAGGACCGCCGCCGTTGGTCAGGATCGCCAGCCGGCCCGCGCCCGGGCGCAGCCGGTGCGCCAGCATCGCCACCGCGTCGAACAGCTCGGCCGTGGTATGCACGCGCAGCATGCCCGCCCGGCGCAGCGCCGCATCGACCACCAGGTCGGCGCCGGCGAGCGCACCGGTATGGCTGAAGGCGGCGCGGGCCGCTTCCGGCGCGCGCCCGGCCTTGACGATCACGGTCGGTTTGGCGCGCGCCGCGCCGCGCGCGGCCGACATGAACTTGCGCGCCTGGCGGACGCTCTCGGCATACACCAGGATGGCGTCGGTGCCGGGGTCCCCCGCCAGGTAATCGAGCAGGTCGCCGAGGTCGACGTCGGTGCCATCCCCGAGCGAGACGAAGGAGGAAAACCCGATCCCGCGTTCCCGCGCCCAGTCGAGCACGGCCGTCACCATGGCGCCGGACTGGGCGACGAAAGCGAGGCGCCCCGGCAGCGCCGCCACCGGGGCGAAGCTCGCGTTCAGGCCGACGCCCGGCACCAGCAGGCCGACGCAATTCGGGCCGAGGATGCGCAGTAGGTAAGGACGGGCGGCGTCGAGCATGGCCTGGCGCAGGCTGGCGCCTTCTGGTCCCGCCGCGTCGAACCCGGCACTGAGCACCACCACGCTGCGGCATCCGAGCACGCCGAGCTGGCCGACAATGCCCGGTACGGTCGCCGCCGGCGTGCACACCACCGCCAGCTCCGGCGCGAGCGGCAGGCGCGAGACGTCGGAAAATACATCCAGGCCCAACAAGTGTCGATACTTGGGGTTGACCGGCCAGACCGGTCCGGCAAAACCGCCGCTGACGAGACTGGCCAGAACGGCCGCCCCCACGCTTCCAGGCCGAGAAGAGGCACCGACCAGGGCGACGGAAC
>DAMABW010000536.1:0-3159 GCA_031999925.1 Massilia sp.
GGCGGTGACGCAGCTCCAGGTGAAGAACCAGGCCGACAGCAGCGTGGCCTGCAGCGCGCGCTCGAGCAGGAAGCCGAGCGCGAAGTCGAAGGCGGTGAGGAAAGACCAGCGCCGCAGGTAGACCGGCAGGTACTTGCTCATGCGCCGGTTGTGCTGGAAAGCGGCGTGCCGTTCGATGGCCGTGCGCGCGCCGCCGACGTCCTTGAACAGCCAGTCGAAGAAGATGAAGCGGTAAAGCAGGGTACGGAAGGGGATTTCCGGCAGTGCTGCATCCGCTGACGGGGCTGCCTGCGGCTGGCGTTCATGGTCCGGGGTCGTCGTCATCTCACTCTCCACGGAAAACCCGGCGCCTGCGCGCCGCGGCTTGTCCGATCGATGCGTTGGAAGAGAGGCCAGTATGCCGGAAGGCGAAAAAGCGCTGAGCGGCGCGGATCAAACCGTGCGGAAACAAAATGCCTCCCGACAATTTCACGACACGGTCGTCCGGCTAGGCAAATCCGGCGCCGTTCGCTAGCATGGCGGTTTTGTCCGATTGCGCTTCATGACCCGGCATCCCCCTTCCATCCTCCTGCGACCCATCCGCGAAAGCGATCTCGACGCCGTCCTGGGCGTGCAGGCCGCCTGCTATCCGCCAGCGATGCAGGAGGCGGCCCAGGTCGTGCTCTCGCGCCTGCATACCGCCGGCGACACCTCGTTCGTCGCCGAATCCGAGGGACGGGTGTGCGCCTACGTGTTTGCCTACCGCAGTACCCGCGGCGCGGTGACGCCGCTCGACGCGCCGTTCGAGGTGGCTGCGGACGGCGACACCCTGTACATCCACGACTTGTCGGTGGCGCCGGATGCCGCCGGCCGCGGGCTGGCGCGGCTGCTGGTAGAGCGCCTGCAGGCGCTGGCGCACGAGCACGGGCTGGGCAACTGCGCACTGGTGTCGGTGCAGTCGTCGCAGGTTTTCTGGGAACGCCTCGGGTTCCGTGAAGCCGACTGCGGCGGGGCAGAGGCGCGCCGGGCGCTGGCGACTTACCCGCCGGTGGCGCGCTACATGCGCAGCGGCGCATAAGGGCGCGTCGCACCGGAACCGCCCATCCTTGCTATAGTTCTTCCTTTCGCGTAACCCACGCGCAGCCCTATCTACTGAGGAAGCAATGAAGAAGCACACGCTCGCCGCCGCCGTCATCCTGGCGGTCTCCGGACTCGCATCGGCCCAGGAAGTGGTGAAGATCGGCCACTCGGCCGCCGTCACCGGCCCCGTCTCCTATTTCGGCAAGGACACCGAAAACGGGGCCCGCATGGCGATCGAGGCCCTGAATGCGCGCGGCGTCGTCATCGGCGGCAAGAAAGTGCGCTTCGAGCTGGTAGCCGAGGACGACGGCGGCGATCCGAAGCAGGCCACCAGCGTGGCCCAGAAGCTGGTCGACGGCCGCGTGAACGGCGTGGTCGGCCACGAGACCTCGGGCACGACGATTCCGGCCTCGAAGATTTACAACCAGGCCGGCATCCCGCAGATTTCGCCGTCGAGCACCAGCCCGGTCTACACCAAGCAGGGCTTCAATACCGCCTTCCGCGTGGTCGCCAATGACGTGCAACTGGGCCAGGCGCTCGGCCATTACGCGGTGCAGAAGATGGGCGCGCGCCGCCTGGCCGTGATCGACGACCGCACCGCCTACGGCCAGGGCCTGGTGACCGAATTCAGCAAGGGCCTGCGCGACCAGGGCGCCACGGTCGTCGCGCGCGAGTTCACGCACGACAAGGCCAGCGATTTCAATGCCATCCTGACCAAGATCCGTGCAGCGAAACCGGATCTGGTGTTCTTCGGCGGCATGAGCGCCGTGGCCGGCCCGATGCTGCGCCAGATGAAGCAGCTCGGCATGAACGTCAAGATGATGGGTGGCGACGGCATCTGCTCTGACGAGATCCACAAGCTGGCAGGCGGCGCCATGGCCGATGGGCAGGTGTTCTGCGCCGAGGCCGGCGGCGTCGATGCGGCCGGCAAGCCGGCCCTGGACAAGTTCCGCGCCGACTACAAGAAGCGCTTCGGCATCGACGTGCAGATCAACGCGCCGTATGCCTATGACGCGGTGATGACGATGGCCGAGGCCATGGTGAAAGCCGGTTCCAGCGCGCCGGCGAAGTACCTGCCGGTGCTGGCGAAGATCGAGACCAAGGGCGTGACCGGTCCGATCGCGTTCGATGCGCGCGGCGATATCCGCGACGGCACGATCACGCTGTACACCTTCAAGGGCGGACGCCGTACGGTGCTGGCTGTCACGAAGTAAGCCCGCCAACAAGCCGGCAGCAAATCAGCCGGCGAACGGGGCGCTGGACGCCGCGACATTTCCCAGGAGATGTTGTTCGTTTTCCTGATGCAGCCGGGCAAGGGCTTTTTTCATCTTGCCGGCCTGCGGTGCTCCGGTGGCAGTCGAACGGGGGTACACTCGCCGCTGGTGCGGCTTCTTCGCGCCGGTGGCAAGGGAGGTGGCATGCGCAAGACGGCGGGGAGGGCATCGGCCGCTCCGGAACAGCTCGATAGCCTGTGGACGCTGATCGATAACCTCGATGCGTGTTTCTACGTCAAGGACCTCGACGGTCGCTACCTGTTCGCCAACCACGCGCTCGGCATCGCCTTCGATGCCGATCCCGCCGACATCGTCGGCCGCACCGACGCCGATTTTGTCGACGTCGAGGCCTGCGACATGCTGCTCGTCAGCGACCGCGAAGTCTTCGCCAGCGGCGCCAGGCTGGAACGCGACGAGGAACTCTGCATGCCCGGTGGCGAGCAGCGCGTGTTCCGTACCGTCAAGTTGCCGCTGTTCGACGCGGCGCGGCGCGTGATCGGCCTGTGCGGCATCTCGACCGACGTCACCGGACAGCAGCGCGCCGTCGAGAAGCTCATCGAGCGCAATACGCTGCTCGACACCATCCTCTCGAACGTCGAGATCTCGATCTACATGAAGGACATCGAGGGCCGCTACCTGTACGCCAACGGCCAGGTGCTGAAGCTGCTCGGCCTGAAGCTGGAAGACATGCTGGGCCGCACCGACAACGAGATCCTGCCGCCCGAGCAGGCGCGCCAGGTGATCGAGAACGACCGCGCGGTGATGGCCGGCGGCGCGCGCAGCGGTATCGAGGAGAGCGTGTTCGGCGTGGATGGGCGCAAGCACC
>DAMABW010000537.1:0-3150 GCA_031999925.1 Massilia sp.
GGCCTGCTGGCCATCATTCCCTACGTCGGCTTCCTGGTGGCGATCTGGCTTGGCTTCAAGGGCCGCGAGATGGCATGGCGGGCCGGCGGCTGGCAGAACCTCGAACACTTCAACCGGGTCCAGAGAAACTGGTCGCGCTGGGGCGTGGGCATCGTGCTGGTCATGTTTGTGTTCGGGATCGTGGCCGCGGTGCTGGCCCCTGCCCATATGGCCGATGAGCGCACCGGGGCTGCCGACAGCATGGCCTACGACGATTTCGACGACATCCTGCCGGCAACGCCAGGCACCCGGCTCGAGGGCGGCAGGTTCAACAGCGATGCCGTCTCCCTGTCCGCCGCGCTGAACACGAGTGCCGGCATACTCAAGCGCACGAAAGGCGCCGACGGCAGCTACCGGATGACCGTCAGCGGCACACCGCTGTTCAAGGGCGAAGACGCGCAGTGGCAATTCCCGGTACGCAGCTTCAACCAGTCGAACGGACGCGAAGCCATCCTGATGGCCAGCAGCGGCGGGCGCGGCAACAGCTGCGACACCCTGTTCTTCTTCCTGCTCGTCGACGCCGACCGCATCAGCAACACGCCCTTGTTCGGCACCTGCGCCGCGCAGGGCCGCTACCGCCAGCGCGGCGACACCATCGCGCTGGAACTGCCGAAGACCGGCGGCGTGTCGCAGGTCCTGCTGCGCAACGGCGAGGTGATCGAGGATGGACGCACGATCACGCTGGACAAGCTGAACGATCCGGCCCGCTAGGGTCTAGCCGACTGAATCCACCCTGCGCGTCATGGCAACGAATGGGGCGGTTCCACCCCGGCTCGCTCAATGCGGGGTGCGCTCGTCGGCCCGCAAGGTCAGCACCCGCACGCCATTTCGCGTGACGGCCACCGTGTGCTCGAACTGCGCCGACAGCTGCCCGTCGCGCGTCACCACGGTCCAGCCATCGTCCTCGGTGACCACCGAGCGCCGGCCCTGGTTCAGCATCGGCTCGATGGTGAACACCATGCCCTCCTGCAGCACCAGCCCGGTCTGCGGCTTGCCGAAGTGGAGCACCTGGGGTGGCTCGTGCATCTCGCGGCCGATGCCGTGGCCGCAGTATTCGCGCACCACCGTGTAGCCGTTCTTGCGTGCATGGCGTTCGATGGCGTGGCCGACGTCGCCCAGGCGCGCGCCCGGGCGCACCGCCTTGATGCCCTTCCACATCGCCTCGTAGGTCACCTGCACCAGGCGCTTCGCCAGCGGCGCGACCTCGCCCACCAGGTAGGTCTTGCTGGAGTCGGCGATGTAGCCGTTCTTTTCCAGCGTGATGTCGAAGTTCACGATGTCGCCGCTTTGCAGCAGCTCGTCCGGCGACGGCACGCCGTGGCAGACCACCTGGTTGCGCGAGGAATTCAGGGCATAGGCGTAGCCGTACTGGCCCTTGCTGGCCGGGCGCGATTGCAGTTCGTCGACGATCAGGCGCTCGACCAGGTCGTTCACCGCCATGGTCGACATGCCGATCAACTGCAGCTTGTCGAGATGGGCGAAGACGCTGGCGAGCAGGCGGCCCGATTCGGCCATCAGTTCGATTTCCTCGGGCCGCTTGGTCATATCGCTGCCGCCTTTACCGGCTGCGGCACCACGCCGGCCGCCTTCAGCTCGCGCGCGACGATCTCGTTGAAGCTGAGCGAAGGATTCATTTCGCACAGCATGCCGACCTTGATCCAGAACGCCGCCTGCGCGTTGATCGAGCGGCAGGACACGACCGTGGCCTTGCGCACCTGGTCGTGCAGCTCGTCGTCGATGTTCACGATACCCATAGTATTCTCCATATACGAAACGTATACGGAGTATATGCAGAGTGCTAATTCCCCGCAAGCGACATTTATTGAGCGAGCGCAGGAAGCAGATCGTGCAAACGCGCGATCTCGAAGGTGGGACGCGCTTCCGAGCCGTTCGCCATCGCGGCCGGGTTGAACCAGCAGCTGTCGATGCCGAAGCGGTTGGCGCCAAGGATGTCGGCGTCGAGCCGGTCGCCGACGATGATGGTCGCATCGGGCACGAAGGCGCTTGCCATGCCGGCCGCGTAGTCGAAGATGCGCACGTCCGGTTTGGCGTAGCCGCAGGCTTCCGAGGTCGCGACGAAGGAGATGAACGGACTGAGGCCGGAGCTGGCGATGCGGCGCTGCTGGATGTGTTCGACGCCGTTGGTGACGATGCCGATTTCGCCGTGCGCGCTCAAGGCAGCGCAGACTTCCAGCGCGCCTTCGACCAGGACCACGGTCTCGGGCAAGGCGTCCAGGTAGAGCCGGCTGGCCGCCTCGGGGTCGAGCGCGAGGCCGGACATCGCGAAGGTCTGGCGGAAGCGCTCGACCTTCAGGAAGTCCTTGGTCACCGCGCCGGTTTCGAAACTGCGCCACAGCGCCAGGTTGATGGCCTGGTAGTGCTGGAAGACGGCATCGAGCGGCCCCACATGGCCGAGCGCGGCCATCGTGCGGGTGAAGGAAAGTTGTTCGGATGCCCGGAAGTCGAGCAGGGTGTCGTCGAGATCGAAAAGGAAGAGTCGGTGCCGCACTGTTGCGTGGAGGATGAGTGAAGGACCGCCCATCCTAGCACGCGGCTCATCCGCCCTTAGTCACCCTTCCCCGCTTCGCTGCAAAACATCTCGTCCATCATGTCGAGGAAGGCGCGGGTCTTGGCCGGCATCAGGCGCCGCCCTGGGAACACGGCCCAGCCGGTCGCCGCCGGCAAGTCCCACTCCGGCAGCACGCGCACCAGTTCGCCCTTGCGCACCAGCGGCTGGGCGAACAGTTCCGAACTGGCGGCGATGCCGGCGCCGCTGCAGGCGATGCGCGCCAGCAGGTCGGGCGAATTCGCGGTCAGCCGCGCCGGCAGTTCGCGCTCCCAGGTCACCTTGCCGCGCGTGAGCGTCCAGCGCTGGGCGCCGCCGCTGCGGCTCAGCAAACACAATAAATCGTGGCCGAGCAGGTCGTCGGGGTGCTCGGGCAGGCCGCGCACGACCGTATAGCAGGGCGAGGCGTACAGGCCGAAGCGTTGCAGCGTGACGCGGCGCGCATTCAGCGAGGCGTCGTCGGGCAGGTCGCCCATGCGGATCGCGATGTCGAAGTTCTCCGCCACCAGGTCGACCCGGCGCGGCGACAAGTCGAGTTCGACGTT
>DAMABW010000538.1:0-3128 GCA_031999925.1 Massilia sp.
CGGCGCTGGCCGGCATCGAACCCGGCGACACCCTCGCCTCGGTGAATGGCGACGCCATCCTGCGCATGCGCGCAAGCGAGGTGGAAAAACGCATGCGCGGCGTGCCCGGCACGGCGCTCACGCTGGGCGTGCGCAGCGGCGGCAAGGGCGAAGTGCGCAGCATCGACATCACGCGCGCCGCGCTGCGCGCCGACACGGTGCGCACCCGGATGGCGGCGCCCGGCGTGGCCTGGATCCGGATCTCGTCTTTCGAAAGCCGCACCGCCGCCGACCTGGCCGCCGCCCTCACCACGCTCGACGCCGGAGACGCGCCGCGCGGCATCGTGCTCGACCTGCGCAACGACCCGGGCGGGCTGGTGGCGTCCGCCGTGGGCGTGGCCGGCGCCTTCCTGCCCGAGGGCACGCTGGTATTTTCGGCGCGCGGGCGCATGGCCGGCGCCGACAGCCAGGTGACGGTGGCCCCGCGCTACTACCGCGGCCCGAACGAACCCGACGTGCTGGCCGGCTTGCCGGCCTGGGCGCGCACTGTGCCGCTGACGGTGCTGGTCAACGGCGGCTCGGCCTCGTCGGCCGAACTGGTGGCCGGCGCCCTGCAGGACCACGGCCGCGCCAGGATCGTCGGCACCCAGACCTTCGGCAAGGGGTCGATCCAGACCGTGTTCCCGCTGTCGGAAGACAGCGCGCTGAAGATGACGGTGGCGCGCTACTTCACGCCCAAGGGACGCGAGATCCAGGCGCGCGGCATCACGCCCGACGTGGTGGTGGCGCCCCTGCGCGGCAAGAGCGGCGCCGAGGGTCTGGTCTTGCGCGAAGCGGACCTGGAACACCATCTGGAGACGACGCTGCCGGCGCAGGGAGGCGGCGCATTGCCGGCCCGGCCGATGCAACGTGCGGCGCTGGAAAGCACGCGCATGTTCGGCACCGGCGACGACCGGGCGCTGGCCGCGGCGGTCCGGATGCTGGCGCCCGACCTCGGACTGGCGCACGAAGCCGGCGCCCTGCTGCGCAGGCTGGGGCTGAAGATCGAAGCCTCGGCGGGGGCACTGGCGAAAAGCCTGTAGCGTCAGCAAACTGTCACCTGGCGGTCAAACGCCTGTCACATTCGTGGGCGAGGATAGCGCCTGTTCTCGCGAACACGGCAGCTCGCCCTGCCCTACCGGCGCCAGCGGTCGGGAAACATACTGGCACCAATTTCTTTTTCCTTAGCCGGGTCCAGCATTGCGCGGCAGACGCGCACTGCCGGACGCCCCGCACACCGCATTTGATCTGCGCCAGAAGCGGTCTCTTCACCTGTCCCTAAGCTGGAGCGACTGCGTTCGTCTAGCACCTATTCCTGTGTGGCATGTTGATGGAGCGCGCGACACTGGATCAGGAGGAACAAATGCAAACAAGAAATCCTAGCCGCTCGGCGGCACGCGGCAAGGCGGCGGCTGTCCTGCGCAATCGGCGGTTGACCCCGCTTGCGGCGGCGGCGCTTGTCCTGGCAACGGGTGCGGCGCCGGCCAGCGCCGCGCTGGCGAATACCGCCGGCGGCCACGCCCCGGCCCTCACCAACTACCGGGTCATCCAGTTGTCCCCCGGCGTATCCGGCGTCGACATCAACGCCAGGGGCCAGGTCGGCTTCACCGAGGCCGCCGGCGAGACCCTGCGCACCAAGTTCTACGACGGCCACACGATCCGCGACATCGGCACCCTCGGCGGTACCAACACCATCTTCCAGGCGCTGAACGACCAGGGGCAGATCACTGGCGCTTCGCTGGCGCCCGAGGCCGGCGGCAGCGTCTACCACGCCTACCGCTGGAGCAAGTCCACGGGCATCCAGGACCTGCTCCGCTGGAGCAAGTCCACGGGCATCCAGGACCTGCACCGCCCCAACGTTCCGGGCAGCTACTCGAACGGTTTCGCCATCAACAACAAGGGCTGGGTCGCCGGCGCGGCCTCGGTTCCCGGTGCCATCCTGCCCTTCCAGGCTTTCCGCTGGACACCCGCGAGCGGCATGCTCAACCTCGGTTCCTTCGGCAATACCTCGTACGCGAACGCGATCAACGACGCCGGCACCGTGGTCGGCTATTCCGAAGGCCCCGAACTCGGGATCGTGGCCCGGGCCTTCAAATGGACCGAAGCGGGCGGCCTGCAGGCGCTGATCGGGACCTCGAGCGTGGTCTCGTCGGCCAATGACATCAACGAGGCCGGCAAGATCGTCGGCAGCGGCACGAACGACCTGGCCATCAACGACCGCGCCCTGCTGTGGACGCCAACGGGCACCCAGGTCGATCTGGGCGCCGACTCCACCTTCCTCTCGTATGCCGAACACATCAACGAAAAAGGACTCGTGATCGGACAGGAGGCCTTCAATCCGGTGGAAACCCTCGGCTTTGTCTGGAGCCGCGAACACGGCATCCTGCGCTTCGGCACGGCCGGCGTCGAGCCCTCGTACGCGGCCGACCTGAACAACCTGGGCCAGGTGGTCGGCCGCATCGGCGACCAGGCCATCGTCTGGACCCGTACCGGCGGCGTGGTCAACCTGAACACCCGCATTCCCGGCGCGCCGCCCGGGCTGACGCTGTTCCAGGCCGAGGCCGTTTCCGACAACGGCTCGATCGTCGCCGCCGCAAACACCGGCCTGGTGCTGCTGGTGCCGAGCGCCGCTTACAACCAGGCGCCGGTGGCCGCGCCGATCGCCCTGACCGGCGCCACGCGCGTGAATGCCCTGGTCTCGTTCTCGTCGGCGTTCAGGGATGTCGACCTGCGCGAAAGCCACTCCGCCACCTGGACCTGGGGCGACGGCAGCACGAGCGCCGGCACCGTGAGCGCGTCGAACGGTTCGGGCAGCGTCAGCGGCCAGCATGCCTGGCGCAAGACCGGCATCTACACGGTGCGCCTGAGCATTCTCGACAGCGGCGGCAAGCGTACCGCGGTCGAGCGCAAGGTGACGATCTGCGGCTGCAGCAGCGGCGTCACCGGCACCGGCAGCTTCATGTCGCCGCAAGGCGCCTCGGCGCTGTCGCCGAACGGCTCCGGCATGGCCAGCTTCGCCTTCCTGTCGGAAGCGACGGGCGCGCGCAGCAAGCAGGGCAAATCGTAAGTCCACTTCAATGCCGGCAACCTGGCTTTCCGCAGCATCCAGG
>DAMABW010000539.1:0-3111 GCA_031999925.1 Massilia sp.
CGGCTTCCTTGATCACTTTCGGAAAGTACTCGAACGGCTGGTGGGCCGACAGCATGTCGTTGTAGGACGAGACGATGGCCACCGACGGCTTTTTCTGCTCGCGCAGTTTCAGCTTGTCGTTGGCGGGGAAGGCGGCGAAGCCGTGGGCCAGGTTGGTGCACGACAGCGCCCCGCGCTGCACGCCCTGGACACGTGCGGCCTCGAGATGTGCCAGATACGCGGCGCGCGAGGCGCGGCTGCGCTGGATGATCCGGTTCGTTACCTGTTCAACTACGGGGTGCAGCGCCATAATCGTTCCTTCGAAAATTTGACTCTGAAATTTTACTACAGAATTGGGTTGGGGGTATTGGGTGGGGGCCTGGTTATCAGTTGCTCGGCGGTTCCATACCGCGTGGGCACGAGTGCCCACCCTACGAAAACCCGGCCGCCGGCGTCGACCGCCTTTGTAGGGTGGGCTCTTGAGCCCACGCGGTCGTACGTGAACAAACCACCAACGCTTCACGACAGGCCCAGCGTGACTGACTCATCCATTGTGTAGTGAATTTACGAACGATTCCTGTATTATTCGATAATCTGTCCAAAACACTATCACGCGCGAGCCATGCCCCAGCCTTCCTTGACCAGCACCGCCAGCTTCCAGGCCCTCGAAACCCACGCCGTCGAGGCCGAAGACTGGCAGATGCGCCAGCTGTTCGCGGCCGATCCGCAGCGCTTCGAGCGCCTCTCGATCGAGGCCGCCGGCCTGTTCCTAGACTATTCAAAAAACCGGCTTGACGGGCGCACGCTTGAATTGCTGGCAAGCCTGGCGCGCGAGCGCGGCGTCGAGGCCAAACGCGATGCCATGTTCGCCGGCGACAAGATCAACAACACCGAAAACCGCGCCGTCCTGCACACCGCCCTGCGCGCCCCGCGCGAAGCCGTCCTGAACGTCGACGGCCAGGACGTGACCGCCGATGTGCACGCCGTCCTGGCGCGCATCAAGACCTTCAGCGATGCGGTACGCAGCGGCGCCTGGGTCGGCCACACCGGCAAGCCGATCACCGACATCGTCAACATCGGCATCGGCGGCTCCGACCTCGGCCCGAAGATGGTCTGCCTGGCCCTGCGCCAGTACAGCCACCCGCGCCTGGCGCTGCACTTCGTCTCGAACGTCGACGGCCACGACATGGACGCGGCCCTGGAACAGGTCGATCCCGAAACCACCCTCTTCATCATCGCCTCGAAGACCTTCACCACGGCCGAGACCATGATGAACGCGCAGACCGCGCGCAAGTGGTTCCTGGCGCATGCGAGCGAAGAAGCACTGGCCAAGCACTTCGTGGCGGTGTCGACGAATGTGGAAGCAATCAAGACCTTCGGCATCGACCCCGAGAACATGTTCCCGTTCTGGGACTGGGTCGGCGGCCGCTATTCGGTGTGGTCGGCGATCGGCCTGCCGGTGGCCCTGGCCGTCGGCTACGGCTACTTCGCCGACTTCCTGGCCGGCGCCCACGAGATGGACCAGCACTTCCGCACGGCGCCGATCGAGCAGAACATGCCGATCATCCTGGCCCTGGTCGGCTTCTGGAACCGCCAGTTCCTGGGCGCGACCTCGGTCACCATCGCCCCTTACCACCAGGACCTGAACCGCTTCCCGGCCTACCTGCAGCAGCTCGACATGGAAAGCAACGGCAAGCGCGTCACGCGCGACGGCGAGCCGGTCGATACGCCGACCTGCCCTGCAATCTGGGGCGAACCAGGCACCAACGGCCAGCACGCCTACTTCCAGCTGCTGCACCAAGGCACCGACCTGACGCCGATCGACTTCATCGCCGCCCTGCGTCCTTCCCACGAACTGCACAACCACCACACCGCCCTGCTGGCGAACTGCTTCGCCCAGTCGGAAGCCTTCATGAAGGGCAAGACGCTGGACGAGGTACGCGCCGACCTGCAAGGGCAAGGCCTGTCGCTGGCGGAGGTGGAACGCCTGGCGCCGCACAAGACCTTCCCCGGCAACCGTCCGAGCAACACGATCCTGATGGAATACCTGACCCCGGCCACGCTGGGCGCCCTGGTCGCGCTGTACGAACACAAGACCTTCGTGCAAGGCGCCATCTGGGACCTGAACAGCTTCGACCAGTGGGGCGTCGAACTAGGCAAGGTGCTAGCGAAGAAGATCGAAGCCGAACTGGCGGGCGACGCGCAGCCCGAGCAGCATGACAGTTCCACCAATGGCCTGATCGCACGCGCAAAGGCCGCCGTTTAACGATTAACAGCACGATTAACAGCACGAGCAACAGCACGAGCAAACACGCGGAAACCACCATGAAGAATGTGAAGATCGAAGTCGTCCACGACGATGCAATGCAGGTTGGCGAATGCCCGCTGTGGCACGACGTCGAATCGGCCCTGTACTGGGTCGACATCAACGGACTCACCGTGAACCGCGTGCACCCGGCCAGCGGCAAGTTCACGTCCTGGAAGATGGGTTCGGAGCCGTCGGCCATCGCCGCCGATGCCGACAACAACCTGGTGGTGGCCACGCGCCAGGGCTTCGTGCGCCTGAATACCACCAGCGGCGAGATGGAAGACATCTGCCCCGCGCCCTACGACACGAAACAGGTACGCTTCAACGACGGCCGCGTCGATCCGATGGGCCGCTTCTGGGTCGGCACCATGTACGAGCCGCGCGACAAGCCGGCGGCCGAGATGTACGTGCTCGAACGCGACCAACTCCGCCTGGCCTGGTCGGGCGGGATGACGAATTCGAACGGCCTGGCCTGGTCGCTGGACGGGCGCTGCATGTTCCACGCCGATACCACCAGCCACCGCATCGACCTGTACGACTTCGACGTCGAGGCGGGCCAGGCGACGCTGAACCGCAACCTGGTGACCTTTGCGGCGGACAAGAATTCGGCCGACTATGGCGGCCGTCCGGACGGCGCGGCAGTCGACAGCGAAGGCAACTACTGGGTCGCGATGTTCGAGGGCGCGCGTTTGCTGAAGCTCTCGCCGACCGGCGAACTGCTGCGCGAAGTGCAGTTGCCGCTGCGCTGCCCGACGGCGGTGGCGTTTGGCGGCACGGACCTGCGCACGCTATACGTGACCAGCGCCAGCCATGGGCGTTCGAAT
>DAMABW010000540.1:0-3108 GCA_031999925.1 Massilia sp.
GGAAAACGGTACCGAGGCCCTGCACCTGGGCGCGATCGGCTATGCCCTGAAGCCGACTTCGCGCGAACAGCTCGAAGACGTGTTCCGCAAGTTGCAGGAGAAATCCTCGCAGAAGATCAAGCGCGTGCTGCTGGTCGAGGACGACGAACGCCAGCGCGACAGCGTGGTGGCCCTGATCGCCGACGCCGACGTGCAGATCGCGGCGGTCGGCTCGGGCGAGGAAGCCCTGGCCCTGCTGCACAGCGAAATCTTCGACTGCATGATCATCGACCTCAAGTTGCCCGACATGCAGGGCAACGAACTGCTGCAGCGCATGTCGCAGGAAGAGCTGTTCTCGTTCCCGCCGGTGATCGTCTACACCGGCCGCAACCTGACGCGTGACGAGGAAGCGGAACTGCTGAAGTATTCGCGCTCGATCATCATCAAGGGCGCGCGCTCGCCCGAGCGCCTGCTCGACGAAGTGACGCTGTTCCTGCACAAGGTCGAGTCGAAACTCTCGACCGAGCGCCAGCACATGCTCAAGACCGTGCGCGGACGCGACCGCGTGTTCGAAGGGCGTACAATCCTGCTGGTCGACGACGACGTGCGCAACGTGTTTGCGCTCACCGCCGCGCTCGAGCAGCGCGGCGCCAACGTGGAAGTGGGCCGCAACGGTTTCGAGGCGATTGCCAAGCTCGACGAATTGCCGGGCATCGACCTGGTGCTGATGGACGTGATGATGCCGGGCATGGATGGCCTGGAAGCGACGCGCCGCATCCGCAAGGACGGCCGCTTCGACCGCCTGCCGATCATCGCCATTACCGCCAAGGCGATGAAGGACGACCAGGAACAATGCCTGGCCGCCGGCGCGAATGACTACCTGGCCAAGCCGATCGACCTGGCCCGCCTGTACTCGCTGCTGCGGGTCTGGATGCCCACGATGGAGCGCGTTTGAAAACTGCCCCCGACAACATCGACATCGAACTGCGGATGCTGGTAGAGGCGGTCTACCTCAAGTACAACTACGACTTCCGCGACTACACCGGCGCCTCGCAAAAGCGCCGCGTACTGGTGGCCCTGCGCGAGATGGACTGCGCCACGGTGTCGGAACTGCAGGCCAAGGTGCTGCACCAGCCGGAAGCGTTTTCCCAGCTGCTGCAATACCTCACCATCCCGGTGTCCGAGATGTTCCGCGACCCGGAATACTTCGCCGCGATCCGCAACCAGGTGGTGCCGCACCTGCGCACCTACCCGTCGCTGAAGATCTGGGTGGCCGGCTGCAGCACCGGCGAGGAGGTGTATTCGCTGGCGATCCTGCTGCATGAAGAAGGGCTGCTCGAGCGCACCATGATCTACGCCACCGACATCAATCCGGTGTCGCTGGACGCGGCGCGGCGCGGCGTGTTCCCGCTCGACCGCATGCGCCTGTTTACCGAGAATTACCAGAAGTCGGGCGGCAAGCGCGCCTTTTCCGACTATTACACGGCGGCCTATGGCGGCGCCCTGTTCGAGCGCATGCTGGTCGAGAACGTGACTTTCGCCGACCATTCGCTGGCCACCGACAGCGTGTTCTCGGAGACCCATTTCGTCAGCTGCCGCAACGTGATGATCTACTTTAACCGGCGCCTGCAGAACCGGGTGCTGGGCCTGTTCCACGAGTCGCTCTGCTACCGCGGTTTCCTCGGCCTGGGCAGCAAGGAAAGCATCGACTTCTCGCATTACGCGCACCGCTTCGAACCGCTGGCGCGGCGCGAACGCCTGTTCCGCAAGGCGGCCGAATGAGCGAGCTGACGGCCAGGTTCGGGCAGGTGCTGGCGGGACGGCGCATCGAGGCTGTCGTGATCGGCGCCTCGGCCGGCGGCGTCGACGCCCTGGTCGCGCTGCTGCCGGCGCTGCCGGTCAGCCCGAAACTGGCCGCCGTCTGCATCCTGCACGTGCCGAGCGACCGCGAAAGCCGCCTGGCCGAACTGTTCGACGCGCGCCTCGGCCTGCCGGTGCGCGAAGCGATGGACAAGGAAAGCGTCGAGCCAGGCACGCTGTATTTCGCCGGCGCCGGCTACCATCTGTCGATCGAGGCCGATCGCGTATTTTCGCTCAGCTGCGAGCCGCCGGTGCACTATGCGCGTCCGGCCATCGATGTGCTGATGGAGTCGGCCGCCGACGCCTATGGCCCGGCCCTGGCCGGCATTTTGCTCACCGGCGCCAATGCCGACGGCGCCGAAGGCATGCAAAGGATCAGGCAGCGCGGCGGCCTGACCATTGTGCAAGACCCGATTGAAGCGCAGGCGGCGACGATGCCCGAAAAGGCCATCAGCCTGTGCGCCCCGCACCTGGTGCTGCCGCTCGCGGACATCCGCGCGCTGCTGCCCCTGCTGGAGACAACAACACCATGAGCTTCCAAGAGCCTAGCAAACTGTTAATCGTCGACGACCTGCCGGACAACCTGCGCGCCCTCGATGCCCTGATTCGCGACGAACGCCGCCTCGTCTTCCACGCCCATTCCGGCGAGGAAGCGCTGGCCCTGCTGCTCGAGCACGAATT
The DNA here is from genome assembly GCA_031999925.1 of Massilia sp. Taxonomy (GTDB): domain Bacteria; phylum Pseudomonadota; class Gammaproteobacteria; order Burkholderiales; family Burkholderiaceae_D; genus Telluria. The sequence continues at coordinate 2,521 of DAMABW010000540.1, forward strand.
CGCCCTCGCCATCCTCGACGTCCAGATGCCGGGCATGGACGGCTTCGAGCTGGCCGAACTGATGCGGGCCACCACCCGCACCCGCAACATCCCGATCATGTTCGTTTCGGCCGCCGGGCGCGAGCTGAATTACTCCTTCAAGGGCTACGAGAGCGGGGCGGTCGACTTCCTGTACAAGCCGCTCGACCCGGACGCGGTGCGCGGCAAGGTGAACGTCTTCGTGGCCCTGGACCAGCAGCGGCGCGAGGTCGCGCGCCAGATGGAAGCGCTGGAACGCAGCCGGCGCGAGCAGGAAATCCTGCTGCAGGAACTGAACGCGACCCAGGCCGAACTCCAGCGTTCGCTGCGCATGCGCGACGAATTCATGTCGCTCGTCGCCCACGAACTGCGCACGCCCCTGAATACCCTGTTCCTCGAAATCCAGATGCGCACCCTGCACCTGAAGCGCGGCAATTTGCAGGCCTTTAATGCCGAGCAGATGGGCGCCATGGTCAAGCGCGACGAGCGCCAGGTGAAAGCCATGATCCGTCTGATCGACGACATGCTGGACGTGACCCGCATGCGCAACGGCACGCTGTCGGTGCGGCC
>DAMABW010000541.1:0-3105 GCA_031999925.1 Massilia sp.
GCGACGTTGCGGGTGGCGGCGCCCGCGCCCTGGCGCAGCGAGGCGTGGGCCAGTCGATCGATCCCCACGCAGTCGCGCTGCGTGACCAGGGCCGTGATCAGGCCGAAGGCGGCGCCCCAGCCGGTCGGGAACAGGGTCACGTGCTCGCAGCGAACCAGGGCGCCGAGTGCGCGTTCCAGCGCCAGCGACACGCTGCTGTTGCCCTGCAAGACGGCGGACCCGGCGCTGTGCGGCCCCGACTCGAGCAGGGCCAGGCGCGCCGCCTCGCGCACCGCCGGATGCGAGGCCAGCGACAGGTAGTCCTGCGATGCGAAGTTGACGCCGGCGCTGCCGTCGATGCCGTCGGCGCCCTCGTCGCGCACGCGCGCCTCGGGGCCGGGCGCGCCGTCGACCGCGCGCGCATACTGCCAGACGCCGTGCGCGGCGCGCAGCGCGCACCAGGCGTCGAGCGCCTCGGTGCGCTTGACCAGGTCGGGGCCGCGCGGCTGCGCGAACTGGGCGACGTTGCCGCGCAAGGCGCCGCAGGCCGTCAGTTGCGCGATGTCGTCGGCCCGCTCGAAGTGAAGCGTTTCTTCATGCACGATGTGCTCCTCGATGGGATGGAAAGTAAAGGGTCAGGCAGGCACCGGCGCCGCGGGCTGGCTGTCATGCAGGCCCTGCCCCGCCAGCAGGGCCGCCACCTGTTCCGGCGGCAGCGGACGGGCGAACAGGTAGCCCTGGGCCTCGTCGCAGCCCATGGCCACCAGGTCGCCCAGCTGCTCGTTCGTCTCGACCGCTTCGGCGATCACCTTCAGGTCGAGGCTGTGGGCCATGGAGACGATCGCCTCGGCGATCGCATACGGACGCGCGCGCGGATCGACGCCGAGGCGGCGCACGAACAGGCCGTCCATCTTGAGGATGTCGACCGGCAGTTCGGACAGGTAGTTCAGGCTCGAGTAACCGGTGCCGAAATCGTCGATCGACACCAGCACGCCGGCCGCGCGCAGCGCGCTCATCACGCGCCGGTTGCCGTCGAGGTCGTCGATCAGCACACCCTCGGTGATTTCGAGCTCGAGACTGCCTTGCGCCAGGCCGCTGGCCGACACGATCTCCAGCACGCGCGCGGCGATGTCCGGGTGGCGCAGCTGGCGCGCCGACAGGTTCACCGCCGTCTTCACCGCGGGCAGGCCGGCGTCGCGCCAGGCGCGGTTCTGGGCGCAGGCGGTGCGCAGCACCCAGTCGCCGATCGGCACGATCATGCCTGTCTCCTCGGCCAGCGGAATGAAGCGGCCCGGGTCGATGCGGCCATATACCGGATGCTGCCAGCGCAGCAGCGCCTCGACGCCGACGATGCGGCGCGTGCCCAGGTCCCATTGCGGCTGGTATTCGAGGAAGAGCTGGCCGCGCGTAAGGGCGTCGCGCAGGCCGTTCTTCAGGGCCAGGCGCTCGCTCTGCGGCGCGGTGGCGGCGCTCGAATACAGCTGCACGCTGTTCTCGCCCCAGGCGCGGGCGCTGCGCATGGCGACGTCGGCGCGCTTCAGCAAGGCGTCGAGGTCGCAGTCCTCGGCCGGGTACAGGGCCACGCCGACCGACAGCGTGATGAAGCATTCGCGCCCGGCGGCGGCCAGCGGCAGGCCGAAGCGGTCGAGGATCTTTTCGGCCACCTGGCGCGCGTCCATCTCGGAACCCAGGTCTTCCAGCAGCGCCACGAATTCGTCGCCGCTCCAGCGCGCCACGGTGTCGCAGTCGCGCAGGCAGCCGCGCAGGATGCCGCCGGCCTGTACCAGCAGGGCGTCGCCGGCCTCGTACCCGAGGGCGTCGTTGACTTCCTTGAACTTGTTGATGTTCAGGAGCAGCAGCGCCACCAGGCGCCGGTTGCGGTTGGCGCGGTCCATCGCATGGCGCAGGCGGTCGCGCAGCAGGCGCCGGTTCAACAGGCCGGTGAGCTGGTCGCAGTGCACGCCGTCGAGCATGCGGCCGACGCTGACGCCCAGGTCGTGCGCCGGCGGCGCGCCGGCAGCGGCTGCGCGGGTGGGCGCCACCGCATCCGCGTCGTCTTCCCGCCCGTGGCAGAGCACCTGGTTGCGCCCGCTCGACTTGGCCAGGTACAGGGCTTCGTCGGCGCGGCTGACGGCCTGGGTGACGCTTTCGCCCATGCGGTACTCGGCCACGCCGATCGACACGGTCAGCGCGATCTCGCTCGGGCCGTCCTTGCAGCGCAGCTTCTCGACCGCCACGCGCACGCGCTCGGCCAGCACCTGGGCGTCGATGGCCGGGGTCTCGGGCAGCATCAGCAGGAACTCCTCGCCGCCGTAGCGCCCGAAGCAGTCGCTGCCGCGCACCAGCCCCTGCACGGTCTGGGCAAAGGCGCGCAGCACGGTGTCGCCGGCGCTGTGGCCATAGGTATCGTTGATGCGCTTGAAAAAGTCGATGTCGAGCAGGCAGAGGCAGAAGGCGCGCCCGCTGCGGTCGCTGCGGTCCTTTTCGCGCTCGATCAGGCCCATCAGGTAACGGCGGTTGTGCACGCCCGTCAGTTCGTCGCGGATCGCCAGCTCGTTGATGATGCGCAGCGCCTGCTCCAGCTTGACGAAGCCCTGGGTCTTGGTCAGCTCGAACAGCAGGGCAAAGGCCAGCACCACCACGAACAGGCCCAGGTGGCAGACCAGGTAGAGCATGGCCATGTCGTTTACCGGATGCACGGGCAAGACGTGGCCGGCGGCCGCCAGGGTGTAGATCAGGGCCGCCGCCGCACAGCTCATCGCCAGCCAGAACAGCGCGCTCCAGACGCCACCGAGGCAGGCCGCCACCAGCGGCCCCGTCACCAGCCAGCTGGCGGTGGGCGCGCTGATGCCGCCCAGGTGATAGCTGAGCCAGGTGAAATTGAAGAACAGCGCGCACAGGAAGAGTTCGCGCGCCGCGCCGATACTGCCGCTGACGCGCAGCAGCAGCGGCGAGGTCAGCATGAAGGCGCAGCACAGGAGGATCTCGGTGACCGCGTCGTGGAAGCCCAGCAAATAATAGGCGAGCGCATAGAACGGCCCGGCGGTGGCGGCGAGCAGGGCCGCGCTGACCACGTTTTCGGCGCGCGTCAGGGTTGCCGCCTCTTGCTGCAGGGCGGCGGGGATG
>DAMABW010000542.1:0-3102 GCA_031999925.1 Massilia sp.
TCGAAGATGATGGCGGCCTTGTCGGCGTTTCCATTGGTCAGGTTGCGGTCGAGGCAGTTGTACGACGCGTTCAGCTGGCCGTCCTTGAACCACTTGTAGAAAGGTGCGTCCGATTCGTCGAGCGTGCTGGTGAAGTCCTTGTGCCAGTCGAGGTGCTCGCGCGCCAGGCGCGCCCAGAAGCCTTCGTAGTCGCTTTCGGCTTCCGCACACAGCTTGTTGTAGGCGTCCATGCCCGAAATGGCGGCATTGGCAACGAACCCGGCTGGCGGCGGAAACACGCGGTGTTCCTGCAAGCCATGGTTTTCCTGATTGGTCTCGTTCTCGGCCATGCTAGTCTCCATAGTAGTAGTTTTGCCAGACACGGTAAGCGCCCACGCTTACTGAGCGCTTACACACCTGGGTGCGATTTTACCAACCATCGGGGAAACCGAGGCGGCATGCTGCAACGCGGCGGGAGAGGTGTAAAATGATGGGCTGTATTTTGACGGAACCCTGGAGCCGTACCCGATTTCGCAAAACCTCCCCGCAAACGAACGACGCAAGCTCACTCCCCTCAACAACCTGATTTTCGCCAGCCGCTGGCTGCAACTGCCGCTCTATCTCGGCCTGATCCTGGCGCAGTGCGTCTACGTGTTCCATTTCTGGGTCGAACTGGTCGACCTGATCGGCGCGGCATTCGGGAACGTGGATTCGCTGAACCACATCCTCGAGGCCGTGGGCATGACCAACGGCCCGAAGAAGCTGACGGAAGCAACCATCATGCTGGTCGTACTCGGCCTGATCGACGTGGTGATGATCTCGAACCTCTTGATCATGGTAATCGTCGGCGGCTACGAGACCTTCGTCTCGCGCATGCACCTGGACGGCCATCCCGACCAGCCGGAATGGCTGTCGCACGTGAACGCCTCGGTGCTGAAGACCAAGCTGGCGATGGCCATCATCGGCATCTCCTCGATCCACCTGCTGAAGACCTTCATCAACGCGGCCGCCTACGATCCAAAGGTGCTGATCGCGCAAACCGTCATTCACATCGCCTTCCTTCTCTCGGCCCTGGCCATCTCCTGGACCGACCGCATTACCACCGAAACGCACCACCAGCCCAAACAGCATTAACCAGCCACTAACATCACAAGAGAATTGTCATGACAGTCATCAAACAGGAAGACCTGATCGAATCGGTCGCCGCTGCGCTCCAGTACATCAGCTATTACCACCCGGCTGACTACATCCAGCACCTGGCGCGCGCCTATGAAGCCGAGCAAAGCCCGGCGGCGAAGGACGCGATCGCGCAGATCCTGACCAACTCGCGCATGTGCGCCGAAGGCAAGCGTCCGATCTGCCAGGACACCGGCATCGTCAACGTCTTCCTGAAGATCGGCATGGGCGTGCGCTTCGAAGGCTTCAGCGGCTCGGTCACCGACGCCGTCAACGAAGGAGTGCGCCGCGCGTACAACTTCGCCGACAACAAGCTGCGCGCCTCCATCGTCGCCGACCCGCACTTCGAGCGCAAGAACACCAAGGACAACACCCCGGCCGTGGTCCACATGGAACTGGTCGAAGGCGACACCGTCGACGTGAAGGTCGCGGCCAAGGGCGGCGGCTCGGAAAACAAGACCAAGTTCGTGATGCTGAACCCGTCCGACTCGCTGGTCGACTGGGTCCTGAAGACGGTGCCGCTGATGGGCGCCGGCTGGTGCCCACCGGGCATGCTCGGCATCGGTATCGGCGGCTCGGCCGAGAAAGCCATGCTGATGGCGAAAGAGTCGCTGATGGAAGACATCGACATGTACGAACTCAAGCAGCGCGGCCCGCAAAACAAGCTGGAAGAACTGCGTATCGAACTGTGCGACAAGATCAACGCGCTCGGCATCGGCGCCCAGGGCCTGGGCGGCCTGACCACCGTGCTCGACGTGAAGATCAACATGTACCCGACCCACGCGGCTTCCAAGCCGGTGGCGATGATCCCGAACTGCGCCGCCACCCGCCACGCCCACTTCGTGCTCGACGGCTCGGGCCCTTCGTACATCGAACCGCCTGCGCTGTCGACCTGGCCTGAAGTGCACTGGACCCCGGACACGCAGAAATCGAAGCGCGTCGACCTCGACACGCTGACGAAGGAAGAAGTCGCGTCCTGGCAGCCGGGCCAGACCCTGCTCCTGAACGGCAAGATGCTGACCGGCCGCGATGCCGCCCACAAGCGCATCCAGGACATGCTGGCCAAGGGCGAGCAGCTGCCGGTGGACTTCACCAACCGCGTCATCTACTACGTCGGCCCGGTCGATCCGGTCGGTAACGAAGTCGTCGGTCCGGCAGGCCCGACCACCGCGACCCGCATGGACAAGTTCACCGACATGATGCTGGAGAAGACCGGCCTGATCTCGATGATCGGCAAGGCCGAGCGCGGCCCGATGGCGATCGAATCGATCCAGAAGCACAAGTCGGCTTACCTGATGGCGGTCGGCGGCTCGGCCTACCTGGTCTCGAAGGCGATCAAGTCGGCCAAGGTGGTCGGCTTCGAAGACCTGGGGATGGAAGCGATCTACGAGTTCGAGGTGCAGGACATGCCTGTGACCGTCGCCGTCGATTCGACCGGCACCTCGGTGCACAACACCGGTCCGAAGGAATGGGCAGCGAAGATCGAATCGCTGAAGAACATTCCGGTCGCAGTCGTTTGATGACCTGGGCGGCGCTGCATGCGCCGCCTTTTTTTATGACTCCGCACTTCCCCTCTTCCACCGCACCCGTCGGCATCTTCGATTCCGGCGTGGGCGGTCTTTCGGTCCTGCGCCACATCCGCGCGCAGCTGCCGCACGAACACCTGCTGTATTTCGCCGACTCCGGCTTCGCCCCCTACGGCGGCAAGCCCGAGCAGGTGGTGGCCGAACGCGTGCTGGCGGTCGGCAGCTTCCTCGTCGAGCAAGGCGTGAAAGCCGTCGTCGTCGCCTGCAATACCGCCACCGTGGCGGCGATTGCGCGCCTGCGCGAGCGCTTCCCGGACTTGATCATCGTCGGCGTCGAACCGGGCCTGAAACCGGCGGCGGCAGCCACGCGCAGCGGCACGGTCGGCGGGATCGCCACCGAGCGCATCCTGGCCGGCGCCAA
>DAMABW010000543.1:0-3102 GCA_031999925.1 Massilia sp.
CGACCGCATCCGAATGGTGGTGGCCAACGCGCGCCGCTCGGGCCAGGGCTTCGCGGTGGCGATCGTCGGCCTGGACGGCTTCAAGAAAGTGAACGACGGCCTCGGCCACCCGGTCGGCGACGCCGTGCTGCGCCAGGCCGGCGTCCGCCTGCGCAAGACCCTGCGCGACAGCGACACCCTGGCGCGCGTCGGCGGCGACGAATTCGTGGCGGTCTTGCCGGGCACCTCCAACGCGGCCCAGATCAAGCTGGTCACCGGGCGCCTGCTGGCCACCCTGCAGTCGCCGTTCGAGGTCGACGGCCACACGATCTATCTCGGCGCCTCGGTCGGCGTGGCGGTGTACCCGCGGCATGCCGAGGACGACAACAGCCTGCTGGCCCTGGCCGACGCGGCGCTGTCGCGCGCCAAGGAAAGCGGCAAGGGCCGCGCCATCGTCTACAGCGCGCGCGAACAGGGGCCGCCGCAGCACGACATCTCGCTCGAGGCGGCGATGTTCAATGCCGTGCGCGAAGGCGAGTTCCTGCTCTACTACCAGCCCATCGTCGACGCCCGCACCCGCTGCATCGAAGGCTTCGAGACGCTGATGCGCTGGAACCACCCTGCCCTGGGCATGGTGCCGCCGGCGCGCTTCATCCCGATCGCCGAGACGAACGGCCTGATCAACCTGCTCGGCGCCTGGGCCCTGAAGGCGGCCTGCGCCCAGATCCGCCACTTCGAAGAGGCGGCCGGGCGCGATTTGTACATCTCGGTGAACATCAGCCCGCGCCAGTTCAGGAGCGACAAATTCCTCGACGTGCTCGACGAAGCCCTGGCCTTTTCCGGCACCCCCGGCGACAAGCTGGTGCTCGAAATCACCGAGGGCACGCTGATGGTGGATCCGGCCCACGCCGAGACCATCCTGACGCGCATGGCCGAACGCCGCGCGCGCATCGCCATCGACGATTTCGGCACCGGCTATTCCTCGCTCGCTTACCTGAAGCGCTTCCCGATCTCGGTGCTGAAGGTCGACCGCGCTTTCGTGAAAGACCTGCCGGGCGCGCAAAAAGAAGCGGCGATCTGCAGCGCGGTGCTCGACATGGCGCGCCACCTCGATTTGTCGGTGGTGGCCGAGGGTGTCGAGACCGAAGAGCAACTGGCCTGGCTGGAGTCGCGCGACTGCCGCTACATCCAGGGCTACCTGACCGGCAAGCCGATGCCGGCCCACGCCGCGCTGGCCGCCTTGCAGGACAACCCGACGGCGCCGGCGCCGTCCGCACCGCGGGGAGGCAGGCAATGACCGTGATCACGCAAGCGCGCTCGGCCCAGGTCGACGCCAAGGGGCAGGAAACCCTGGACCTGCTGTGGGAACGCATCCGCCGCCAGGGCGACATGCCCGGCTTCACGCGCGCCATCAACGCCATCCTGGCCTCGATGCGCGGCGAAGACGAGCGCGAATTCTCGATGACGCAGACCGTGCTGTCGGACCCCGTGCTGACCCAGAAGGTGCTGCGCCTAGCGAACAGCGGCATGTACGCGGCCTTCGGCCAGCGCGTGAACACCGTCTCGAAAGCGGTGCTGGTGCTGGGCACCGAGGCCATCGGCCACCTGGCGCTGGGCCTGAAGCTGATCGAGGAACTGGCGAAAAGCACGCCGGATTCGGCGGTCGCCCACGTCGAGATGGAAAAGGCGGTGCTGGCCGGGATGGTGGCCCAACAGGTGGCCGCGCGTGCCGCGACCCGCGACCCGGAAGAAGCCGTGGTCTGCTCGATCCTGCATTCGCTGGGCCGGATGATGGTGACCTTCTACATGCCCGAGCGCTGGGCGGGGCTGCAGGCGACGGCCGGCGCGGGCAACGAGGACGGCGCCGCACCCTGCCTGCTGGGCCTGAGCCTGGAACAGATTGGCCGCGCCACCGCCGAGCACTGGGGCCTGCCGCGCAACCTGGTGGCCGGCATGCGCAGCGTCGAGCCGGGCGAACGTTCCGAGGCCTTCGGCCACGAAGACTGGCTGGCGGCGCTCGGCACCATGTCGACCCGCTGCGCGAATTCGATGTGGAACGACGATGCCGCCGGCGCCGAACAGGTGCGCGAACTGGCCAGCGCATTCGCGCCGCTGCTGGGCGTGGAGGCGGAACAGATCATGAGCGCCGTCGACAAGGCCAAGGTCGAGGCCGCTGGCGACCTGACGATCGCGCCGCTGGCCAATCCGCCGGAAAAGCGCGCGAAAGTCGACGCCGTGCAGCGCAAGCGCGAAGCCGGCAACCGCATCCTGATGAGCGGCGTGGCCGACATGCGCGACGCCGGCCCGAACGTCAGCGCCGGCCAGATGACGGCGATGGCGCTGGAAACCATGTTCAAGGGCTTGTCGTTCACGCGCGCGTTCGCTTTTCTGCGCAACCGGCGCGAAGGCAAGTACCTGGCCAAGATGGGACTCGGCGACGGCGCCAAGGCCCTGCTGCCGAACCTGGCCTTCGACGACACCTACGAGGCGAACGTCTTCCATGCGGCGCTGGCGAGCGACCGCGTGATCTTCATCGAGAATGCGCGCGACCCGAAGTTCGCGGCCAAGCTGCCGGACTGGTGGCGCGGAACGCTGGCGCAGGCGCGCTGCTTCGTGGTGATCCCGCTGTGCATGCACGGGCAGCCGGTGGGCTTCATCTACGGCGACTGGGACGACAGCTTCCCATCGGTGCACCTGAGCCAGGGCGAGTTCTCGCTGCTGAACGACCTGCGCGCGCTGGTGGTGCGCACGGTCGAGCGGCGTGCGCATCCGGAAGTCGCGGCCGTGACCGGCAAGGCGTAATCCTTCGTAGGGTGGACCGGGCCACGAAAGACGGGTCCCCCGTCCACGCGTTCAACTCCGCTCGCTCGCCCGACCGCGCCAACGTGGGCTGGACGCGTGGGCGGCGCAGACGCCTTCACCACGCCCACGGTCGGGTATAACCGACCACCCTACCCCTTAAATCCGTGGCGTCTCCACGCGCACGTCGCCGCACTGGGCGCGATGCATCAGCGCGTGGTCGATCAGCACCAGCGCCAGCATCGCCTCGGCGATCGGCGTGGCGCGGATGCCGACGCAGGGGTCGTGGCGGCCGAAGGTCTCCACGGTGCTTGGGGCGCCCGC
>DAMABW010000544.1:0-3097 GCA_031999925.1 Massilia sp.
GTGCTCGCCCTCTGCCCAGACATTGAAGGCCTCGACCGCGTAGCCGTTGTCGAGCACGGGCAGCGCCAGGTCGAGCTGGCGATAGAGTTCCAGGGTGCGCGCCTGCACCGCCAGCGCACGCGAGGTGGTGCCGGGACCGGCGGCCGCGTCGATGATGCGCACGTCGACGCCCATGCGGTTCAGCCACAGCGCCAGCACCAGGCCGCTGGGGCCGGCGCCGACGATCAACACCTGGGATTGGGTCATGGCATCCTCCCTCGGGAACGTCCGCCTGCGCGCCGGCGAAATGCCGGCTCTTCATCAGCTTAGACCTGCCGCCACTGCACTTGAGTTCCCGCGACCGTGCACCGTGCCTTGACAAGGCCATGCTAACCTCGGCGCGGGACCAGGGCAATGGAGGCGAGCGGTGACGACGGATGGTTCGACAAACGAAGAGCAGGCAGGCATCGCCCGCATCGGCGTACTCACCGGTGGCGGCGACGCGCCCGGCCTGAACGCGGTGATCCGCTCGGTGGTGCTGGCCGCCCTCGGACGCGGCTGGGAATGCCACGGCATCCGCGACGGCTTCAACGGCCTGCTGGCGCCCGATACCTGCGCCGGCGAACCGGTCCAACGCCTGGCAAGCGAAGACGTGCACGCGATCGGCCACCTCGGCGGCACCATCCTCGGCAGCACCAACCGCGGCAGTCCCCTGCGCTACCCGACCCGCCAGCCCGACGGCAGCCTGGCCGAACAGGACCGCACCGAAGACGTCGTGCGCCTGTGCCGCGAACGCGGGCTGGATGCCCTGGTCGTGATTGGCGGCGACGGCTCGATGGGCATTGCCGACGCCCTGCATCGGCGCGGGCTGCGCGTGGTCGGCGTGCCGAAGACCATCGACAACGACCTGGCCCATACGTTTTTTTCCTTCGGCTTCGACACCGCCGTCGGCTTTGCCACCGAATGCATCGACCGCCTGCACACCACGGCGCACAGCCAGCACCGCGTGATGGTGGTCGAGGTCATGGGGCGCTATGCCGGCTGGATCGCCCTGCATGCGGGCATCGCGGGCGGCGCCCATGCGATCCTGATCCCGGAGATTCCCTACGACCTGGCCAGCGTCGCCAGGGCCATCGAACGGCGCGAACGGGGCGGCCACCACCATTCGGTGGTCGTGGTGGCCGAGGGTGCCCAGTCGCTGAAGGGTGCGCGCAGCGTCCAGGCGCAGGCCGAAGTCGGGCGCGCCGAGCGCCTGGGCGGCATCGGCGCCCAGGTCGAAGCCGAACTGGCACGCTTGACCGGCAAGGAATGCCGCGCCGTCGTGCTCGGCCATTTGCTGCGCGGCGGCAGCCCATCGGCGTTCGACCGCGTGTGCGCCTCGCGCTTCGGCGCCGCCGCCGTGCGCGCGCTGGCCGATGGGAAAGGCGGTGTGATGGTCGCGCTCGGCTGGCAGGCGATCGAACTGGTGCCGCTGGGTCAGGTGGCCGGGCGCACCAAGACCGTGCAGGTGAACGGCGACACGGTCGCCACTGCCCGCGAATTGGGCATTTCCTTAGGCGATTGATCGGAAAACGAGCATAAAGATACTTTTCGTTAATACTTTTATACTTTTGTAATCCCTGTCTTACACTGTGGAAGCACGCGTGCCGATTCACCTCGAATAGCCCAGCCGAGATAATTCTGGTAATCAATCAACAAGAATCGGACCTGCATTCCATGACGCCTTCGTACGTTACCGATGTTCCTGAAGTCGCCCGCGCCAGCACCGCCGCCCACCCGGTGGCCACGCCCGCGAAGGACCTGTATTTCGCCCTCCAGGCCGACCCGCTGGGCAATGCCCGTGCCGCCGAAGACTTCCTGCGCACGCAGATCGCCGCCGTGCAAGCCATTCCGGCCGACCTGCCGCCCACCCTGGCCCAGCTGCCCGAATGGATCCAGTCCCGCACCGACGCCGTCGGCCTCGAGTACCGCGACTACCTGAATGCGCGCAAGGCCGGCGCCCCGCGCCGCTACTTCGGCAACCGCGCCCATGCCCTGAACTTCCTGAAGGCCGCCGCGCCGACCAAGCTGGTCGACGGCGCCTGGCTGTACGGCATGCTGCGTCACTGGAACAACCCCGATTTCCACCCGCTCATCAAGACCTATCTCGAAGAGCTGGGCGAAGGCGTGCCGGACAAGAACCACGTCACCATCTACCGCAAGCTGCTGGCAACCCACGGCTGCGAAGGTTGGGAGCACCTGAGCGACAACCACTTCCTGCAAGGCGCGATCCAACTGGCCCTGGGCCACAGCGGCGACCGCTTCCTGCCCGAAGTCATCGGCTACAACCTCGGCTACGAGCAGTTGCCGCTGCACCTGCTGATCACGTCCTACGAACTGAACGAATTCGGCATCGACCCGTATTACTTCACGCTGCACGTGACGGTCGATAACGCCGCCACCGGCCACGCCCAGAAAGCCGTGCAGGCCCTGGTCGACCTGATGCCGCGCGTCGGCGACCGCGCCGAGTTCTACCGCCGCGTACTGGACGGCTACCGCCTGAACGAACTCGGGGCCAGCACCAATTCGGTGATCGCCGACTTCGATCTGCAGGATGAACTGATCGACATCCTGGTACAAAAGGCCGTCACCGGCAAGAACATGCACTCCGATTACTGCCGCGTGGCGGGCCGTTCGGTGAACGACTGGCTGGCCGTGCCCGAGCAGGTGCCCGCTTTTCTCTCCGCCCTGGAAAGCGCCGGCTGGATCAAGCGCGGCGAAGACGTGGAAAACAGCCGCTTCTGGCGCCTGATCCACGGCGAGCGCGCCGAAATGTTCGGCGTGTTCAGCGCCTACGAGCAGCAGGTGCTGAAGGACTGGATTTTGTCGTCGCCGGATGGCAGGGAAGGCGCGAAAGAGCCGCGCATGCTGACCCACCGCGCGCGCCAGCGGACCATGGACAACCTGAGCCAGCACCAGGACCGCAGCAGCAGCTACCCCGAGCGCGGCCTGATCCGCCGCCGCGCCGGCCGCGACCTCGAAACCGACAACGAACTGGCCCTGCTCGAACAGCAGGTGGCCGACGCCGCCGTCAAGGTAGAAGCGATGCAGTTGCTGGGCGAACTGATGTCGCCGGCCC
>DAMABW010000545.1:0-3093 GCA_031999925.1 Massilia sp.
GTCACCCCTTCCAGCGCCTGCTCGACCGCGCGCAGTTCGCCGTACCAGCGATACACGCGCGAGCGTACCCGCCACACGTACAGCGGCGGCACGATCTTCGACAGCGGAATGACGAGGGCGGCCAGCGCCACCACCACGACCCACAGGCGATCGAACAGGTTCGCCAGCCAGAAGCTCATGTAACGCTGCAAGAGCGGCGGGCCGTCGCGGTAATACTTCGCCGCTTCCTGCGCCACCGGAATCTCGGTGTACTTCGGCGACGGGAACTGGCCCTGCTGCTGGAACCACCCTGCCCCGCCGTGGATCTCGCCGGCCGCCTTGACGAACAAGTCGACCAGGGCCGGATGCAGGTCCTCGCGCGCAACCAGGGTCGCGGTCGGGGCGATCAGGTGGTAGTCCTGGGCCGGAATGTCGCGTCCCAGATCGACGATCCCGCGCGGCAGGGTCACGTGGGTGAGGAAAGGCAGGCGCCGCGTATAGGCTTCGGCCTGGCTGAAGTTGAACAGGCGGATGCCGGGCGTTTGCAGCAGCATCTGGATCAGCGGCGCTTCCGGCGCGGAGCTGAACACCAGGCCATCGATGCGGCCGGCCAGCAGCTCCACGGTGGCGGGCGTATTTTCCAGCGCGCCGATGCTCAGCTCCTTCGGCTCGACGCCGTTCACCGCCAGGATTTGCCGGAACAGGTTCGGCACGCCGGTGCCTTCCGGTCCCAGGTTGATGCGCAGGCCGCGCAAGGCCGTGAGATTGGTGGCCTTCACGTCCTCGCGCAGGAACAGCCAGACCGGCTCGGTGAACAGGCTGCCGAGCGAGGCCAGGCCCAAATCGGCCGCCGCTTCCTCGCTCGTGGAGCCGCTTTGCACGAAGGCGATATCGGCTTCGCCGCGCCGCAGGCGTTCCAGGTTTTCCTTCGAGCCGAGCGAGGGCTGCACCGTGACCGCGATGTCGTCGCGCTCCAGCTCCTGCGCATAGCGCTTGCCGAAGGTTTCGTAGGCGGAGTGTTCCTGGCCGGTGGCCAGGCGCACGGAACGCGGCGGCGCCGGATCGACCACCAGCCAGGCGATGAAGCAGGCCACCGCCACCAGCACGATCGTCGGCCCGGACGCGACCAGCAGGTCGCGCAGCGAAATCAGGGAAAAGCCGCGGATGGTCGAGACGGCGCGCCGGCTGGCCCGGCGCGCCCTGTCCGCTGCGGTACTACGGCCCTTCAACGCACGCACTGCTTCTGCGCGGCCACGCTGCCCTGGGGCGGTTCGATCATCGGCATCAGGCTCGGCGCCAGCGTGACGAGCAACTGCACCGGCAGTGCGCTGGTGAAGTCGTAGTTCTCGGACTGCGGACCGTGCACGTAGGCGGTCATGGAACCGAAGAAACGCTCGCCGATGTTGAAGACGAAGGTGGCCGAACGGTTCACGTAGCGCGATTCGATCAGGCGCCCGCCGCGTGCGTACACGTCGAAGCGCTGGTCGCCGGTACCGGTCTTGCCGCCCACGGCGACGATGTTGCCGTCGCTGGTGGTGAAGGCGGTCTTGGCGCGCTTCGCGGTACCTTCCGACACCACGCCGCGGATCGCGTTCGCCACCGCGCGCGCCACTTCCGGCGCCAGCACCACTTCCTGCTCCACCTTGCCTGCGCGCTTGACCAGGGTCTCGTACGGCGTGCCCTTGGCGAAGTGCAGCGAGTCGATGCGCTCCACCGGTTTGCGCACGCCGCCATTCACGATGATGCCCATCAGCTCGGCCAGCGCGGCCGGACGGTCGGCCGAGGCGCCCAGCGTGGTCGCGTACGACGGCACCAGCGAATCGAACGGGTAGCCCATCTTCTTCCACTGGGCGTGGATCTTGAGGAAGGCCTCGACCTCGATCAGGCCGGCGATGCGCTTGTCCTGGGCGTTCTTGCGGCTGGTCTTGAACAGCCACGAATACACTTCCTGGCGCTCCTCCGTGCTGGCGCCCACCACCTCGCTCCAGCCGGCCTTTGGATGGTCGCGCAGGTAGCCGACCAGCCAGAGTTCCAGCGGGTGCACCGAGGCCACGTAGCCGCGGTCGGCCAGCGACATGTTCTGCGGCGCGTACTGGTCATACAGCTTCTCGATGCGCTCCCCGTCGACCTCGTTGCTCGGCAGCGTGTCGTTGATAAAGGCGCCGAACTGCTGCAGGGTCGCGTTCGGGGCGATGGTGCGGTGCGCGGCAGAGAGCTTCGAGGCCAATGGACGCACGCCGGCAAACAGCAGCGCCTGCGCTTCGTCCGGGGTCTTGCCCTTGTACTTGTTCCAGAACTTGGCCAGGAAGACTTTACCTTCGTTGTCGGCGAAGCGCGCCAGGTAGCCTGCGCGGCGCGGGTCGTTGGCATCGGCCAGCAGCGCCGCCGAGGAACCCGGCAACTGGAACATGTAGTAGCGCACCACGTCGCGCATCAGGCGCACGAACACCAGGTTCGTCGACTGCTGCAGCGCGTGCTGCACCGTCATGATCTTGCTGTTATCGAGCTTGCTGAAGTTGCCGAAGTAGTGCAAGCCGCCGCCGGTGAAGAAGCCTTCGCCCGGGTTGCCCGAATAGGTGCGGTTCATCGCGGCGTCGAGCATCGGCGCCAGGCTGCGGTCGGCGTTCGCCGGCAGCGCCAGGAAGTAATCCACGGCCCACTGGCTCAGGCGGTCTTTCGGATCGATGCGGGTTTCGCGCAGCGCCTTCGGGTCCATCGGTTCGTAGCGGCGGTGCAGCTGGTCGACGATGTCGAGATAGGTCACGAGCGTGCGCAGCTTGGCCGTCGAACCCAGGTCGAGCTTGGCCTGTTCGTTGATGTCGAGCGGCTGGTCGTAGTTATCGGTCTGCACGCGCAGGTAATTCACGTTGTTACCGCGCTCCATCAGCGTGAAGCTGTACACCACCTGGGCCGGATCGCCGTTGCCGAGCATGCCCTTGCCGGTGAGGCCGGCCGCTTGCGCGGCTTCGGCGCTGGTGAGCTGGCGCAGCGCGGCCGTGACGGCTTGCTGGGCTTCGGCGTCCAGCGTGGACACCACCGACAAATCCAGGCGGTCGAGGTTGTACAGGCGCGGCTCGCCCAGCAGGTAGCCGAGGTGATTACGCACCGCGTTCG
>DAMABW010000546.1:0-3089 GCA_031999925.1 Massilia sp.
GGTCCACGAAGCCACCTACACCGAGGCGATCCTGGAAAAAGTCGGCCCTGCCCCGATGCACAGCTCGGCGAAGATGGTGGCCGACTTCGCGCGCGACGTGGCGCTGCCGAACCTGGTGCTGACCCACTTCAGCCCGCGCTACCACGACCTGGGCGAGATCGAACTCGAAGCGCGCGCGGCCTACGAAGGCCGGCTCTTCCTGGCACGCGACCTGGACCGCTACGCGCTCGACCGCCACGGCGAACTGGCGCCGGTGGCAGCAAACCCGGCAGCACCCGCGCCCGCGCTTGCCCCCACGCCGCATTAGGACCGGGCCAACTGCAGCCGCGTCGACCGCCCGACGAACGTGCGCCGGTGCGCGCGGCTGCGCCCCTCCATCGCACTGCGCAGGCGCTCGGCGCTGACCGGTGGGCTGTAGAAAAAGCCCTGGAACTGGTCGCAGTCGTGCTCACGCAAGAAATTCAATTGCTCCTCGGTTTCCACGCCCTCGGCAATCACCTTCAATTGCATCGTGTGCGCCAGCGCGATCACGGCGCAGACGATGGCTGCGTCGTCGGCATCGGTGGTCAAATCGCGCACGAACGAACGGTCTATCTTCAGGGCATGGATGGGAAAGCGCTTCAGGTAGCTCAGGCTCGAGTGCCCCGTGCCGAAATCGTCGATCGACAGGCGCACGCCCATTTCTTTCAGCTCGTGCAGGGTCGCGGTGGCGCCGGCCGGGTCGGCCATGACCACGCTTTCCGTGATTTCCAGTTCCAGCAAGGACGCGTCGCAGCCGGTTTCGGCCAGGATCTGGCCTACCAGCTGCACCAGGTTTTGCTGGTGGAACTGGCGCGCCGACAAATTCACCGCCACGGTCATGGGCGGCAAGCCCGCCTCGCACCAGGCCACCAGTTGCTCGCAGGCGGCGCGCAGCACCCAGGCGCCGATCTCGACAATCATTCCGGTCTCCTCGGCAATCGGAATGAATTCGCTGGGCGCCACTGTCTCGCCGCTTGGCAGGCACCAGCGCAGCAGCGCCTCGACGCCCACCTGCTCGCCCGTGGCCAGGTCGATCTGCGGCTGGTAATGCAGCACGAACTCATGCCGCTCGAGCGCGCGGCGCAGGCCGCTTTCCATGCGCAGCCGGTCCAGGGTGCGCGCGTTCATCTCTTCCGTATAAAACTGGAAATTGCCCCGGCCCAGTTCCTTGGCGCGGTACATGGCGGCATCGGCATTCTTCAGCAGCGCATTGCTGTCGAGGCCGTCGCGCGGATAGATGCTGATGCCGATGCTGCCCACCGGGGAGAATTCGTGGCCAAGCACGTTCATCGGCAGCAGCAGCGCTTCCAGCAGCTTGCTCGATAACACGGCGGCGGCGCTGCTATCCGGGATGTCCGGCATCAGCACCACGAATTCGTCGCCGCCGAGCCGCGCCACCGTGTCGCCTTCGCGCACGATGCCGGCCAGGCGCCGCCCCGCTTCGACGATCACATGATCCCCTGCTTCATGGCCGAGGCTATCGTTGATGGTCTTGAAACGGTCGAGGTCGATGAACAGGAGCGCCACTTCGTGCCGGTCCCGGTGCGCCAGCGCCAGCGCCTGGTCGAGGCGGTCCATCAGCAGGCTGCGGTTCGCCAGGCCGGTGAGCACGTCGTGGCTGGCCATGTGGCGCAGCTCGTGTTCGTATTGCTTGCGGCGGGCAATGTCCTCCACAACAATCATCAGGTTCACTTCGCCATCGCCCGACACCATGCGCGACACCGCCACGTTCACCCACACCGGTTGGCCATCCTTGCGCACATAGCGCTTCTCGATGGCGTAGCTTGGAATTTCGCCCGCCAGCAACAGCCGCAAGGACGCTTCGCTGGCCAGCATCTCGGATTCGAGCGACATCTCGCGGAAACTCATGGTTTTCAATTCTTCCTCGCTGTAGCCGACGATCTCCTGGAACTTGCGGTTGGCGCGCAGCCAGCGTCCGTCGCGCGCGGCCTGGGCCAGGCCGACGGCGGCGTGATCGAAGGCGATGCGGAAGCGTTCCTCGCTGTCGCGCAGGGCTGCCTTGGCGCGCATCGGTATCGTCAGGTCTTCGGCGATCAGGAGCAGCAGGTTTTCGCCGTCGAGCCAGGCGCGCGACAGGGCACAGCGCAGGTAGCGCGGTTCCGTTGCGGGAAAGTCGGCCGGCAGGGTCAGCATCAGCTCCTCGCAATGGCTGGGCACGCGCAGGGCGACGTCGATGCGTTCGCACAGTTCCGGCAAATGCAGGAAGTCGCCGAAGTCGATGTCCTCGGCGGGCGCCGCCACGCCCAGCATCGCGCACATCGCGGGATTGACGGTGCGCACCTGGCGTGCGGCATCTATTACCATCACGCCCGACGGCAAGCTGGTGATCACTTGTTCGGCGTAATTCTTGAGGCCCGAGAGTTCGATGCGGCCGGCCTGCTCGTAGGTGTCGAGGGCCAGGCTCATGTCGAGGCACATCAGCTTCAGCAGCGCGTCGTAGGTCGGCTGGTAGCGCTCGGGCTTGGCGGCCAGGGCCTGGCGCAGGACCGGCGCCAGTTCCGCCAGGTACTTGCGGTAGGCGCCGATGTACCAGCGGATTTCCAGGCCGACGTGCTGGTGCACCAGGCCCACGCGCACGCGGTTGCGCTCGTAGGTTTCGTCGTAATCGCCGGCCGTCAGGCTGTCGAAATACATGGCCTGCAAATGCTTGAGGCGGGAGAAGGCGTGGCGGTCGTCGAGCAACTGTTGCGGACGCGGGAAGCGCAGCAGGTGGTCGTAGAAGGCAAGCACGACGTCGGACTGGTGCGCGTGCAGGTAGGGATGGACGTCGCGCAGCAACTGGGCATCGCGTTCGTCGAATTCGAGGTAGGCGCGGTATTGGGCGGACGTGGCGGCGTCCGGCGCCATGAGGTCGGTCATGGCGTCGATGTCGAACTTTTTTCTGGTCATCGGTGGTGGCGTCGGCGGGACGCGGCTTCTTGTACGTTCAGTTGAGCGAACGCAAGGATGAAGCAGGATACAGCGATGGTCCTTGAGGCAGATCAAATATTTCCGAGAAGCACGTAGGGTGGACCGGGCCACGAAAGGCGGCTTGCCGCCTCTCGTGG
>DAMABW010000547.1:0-3076 GCA_031999925.1 Massilia sp.
AGGTCCTGCACCGCACCTTCCTGCAGCGCGCTGGTGAAGTAAAAGCCGCGAAACACCGGTTTGAACTGGTAGGTGTTTTCCTCGAACAGGGTCGATAGAAAAGCGCGCAGCGGGCTGCGGATCGAGGCGAATTCGAGCGGGAAGGTGAACACGCCAGGGCGCATTTGCGTGCTGCGGTTGCCGGCCATGTTCGCCAGGCTCAGCTCCTTCAAACCATCGTGCAGTTCGTCGAAGTGCTGATCGAAAAAGGCCAGCACGTCCTGCGGCGTGCTGCGGCGGTTGTAGCGCAGCGTGGCGCCCCAGACCCGGTCGCGTTCCGTGCGCTCGCTGTCGTGGAAGAAGTCGGCAAAGCCGGCGATCAGGTCGGCCTTGGTGAAGATCACGTACACCGGCGCGTACACGCCCAGGCGCTCGGTGAGTTCCTGGACCCGCGTGCGCAGGCTCTTGGCCAGCTCCATCGAAGCACTGGCCGGGCCGCTCGTCAGCTCGGCCACGCTCACCGCGATCAGGATGCCGTTGATCGGCGCACGGCGGCGGTGCTTTTTCAGCAGGTCGAGGAAGCTGAACCACTCGTCGCGGTCGCCTTCCTGCACCGAGTAGCGGCCGGCGGTGTCGAGCAGGATGCCGTCGGTGGTGAAGAACCAGTCGCAGTTGCGGGTGCCGCCCACGCCCTGCACCGCCTTGCTGCCCGGGATCGGGAAGGTCAGCCCCGAATGCGCGATGGCGCTGCTCTTGCCCGCCGCCGGGTTCCCGATGATCATGTACCAGGGCAGCTCGTACAAGGCTTCGGCGCCACGCGTCAGCCCCAGCTTCGAGGTCTTGATCGTGTTGATCGCTTCCAGCATGTTCTTGCGCAGCACCGCGACTTCGCTGCGGCCGCTGTCGGCGGTTGCTCCCGCTTCGCCGGCCGCCAGGCTGGCCGTCAGGCGTTTCGCGGCGCGGATGCGCCACAGCCGCCGTGCGCCCCAGAACATGCCCCACAGCGCCAGCAAGGCCAGCGCCGCGATGAGTGCCCAGATCAGGCCGATTTCGAAGGTGTCGGCTCCCAGCAGCAGGAAGCCGAGCAGTGCGGTGATGCCGATCACGACGAGCACGCGGCTGTCGGTGACGAACTTCCAGAGACGGGCCATGGCGGGAGCTTGTGTGGGTTATGGAAAGGTCGGACAGGCAATGCTCGCACCATTCCCACAGGAAAAATTTGATTCCGATCAAGCTCCCGAGGGCACTGTCGCTAACGCCGCATGACACCCTTGAGGCGCAATTCGGTGTGCCCCAGGTCCATCATTTTCCAGCGTCCACCCCAGGTCAGGCCGAGCTGTTCGGCCACCTCGCCGTACAACTGGTAGCCGCGCATGGCCCAGGGATCTTTCTCGGAGATGACCAGCTTGCCGTCGCGCCAGAAGGCGCAGTCGGCAGCCAGCCCGTACTGGTGCCAGCTCTGGAAGGCACGCGCATTCGTGACAGTGCCACCCATCTGCGCCAGCATGTCCTGGCGCGCCGGGCTGCGGTAGCCTTCCAGCAGCGCCATTTCGTAGCCATGCTTTTCCTTCATGATCTTGAAGGCCAGCAGCAGGCGCGCGTTGAAGTCTGGATGCAGCAAGCCCCAGTTGCGGCTGGCGCTCACCAGCATCGGCCGTACCAGCACCACTTCCTGGGTCGTGAAGGCGAGCGGCGGCGGCGCCACCGGCGGCACCAGTTGCTCGCCCTGCAGCAGCGCGGCGATCTGGGCATCGGGCAGCGCGGCGGTCGGCACGTAGTCGGGCAGCATGTCGGGAGAGCGCAGCACCAGGGCCAGCAGCGAGGGGATCGCAATGACGGGGATACCAATGGCAAATACGATCCAGTTGCGCCGCGCCAATTTCACGGCCGCCCTTCCCCAAGCGGCAAGGTCGCGCTGCATGGCGCCGGGTTCCCGTGTGGATGCGGGGCGCCAGCGTGCGTCACGGCGCCGCATGCGGCTGCGCAGGCCGAAGACGAACTGGCCCAGCAGCGCCCTTCCGGTCGGGAAACAAGCCAGCCAGATCAGGGTGCAGGCGACGCAAAAGTACAGAAGTGCGAGAAAGATCAGCATGGCTTTTCCCAGATTGTTTCTAATCGAATTGGAAACGAATATCTTAGGAGTAATGCCGTGCGCCCTACAGACGAAAATCAAGGGGCCTCGACGCGACCGAACCTGATGTCGTCGCGCCGCGGGGCTGGTGAAGAAAACATCCTGGCGATGCTGGAACGCGATTCCGCCCGGCGCAGCGGCACGCGCATGACCAGCCCGCGCCTGGCCTGGTACTGCGCGGCGGCGGCGTTTTCCGGCATCCTGGTCGGCGTGGTGGCGTGGCTGGCGTACGACAACCACGAGACGGCGACCGCGATGCAGGTGCAGGTGCAGGCCGAACGCGTTGCCGAGGAAGCGGCAACCGTTCCACCGCCCTTGCCCGACGCGCCCCATACGCACGCGTCCGCTCCGGCGCTGGAAGCCCCGGCAGCCCCGGCAGCCCCGACAACCGCCGTCATCGTCGACCAGCCGCAAGGCATGCCCGCCGCCCCGCCGCCGCTGGTGATGCTGCCTCCCGAGCAGGCGGGAAAAGCCAAGCCGGCGCCGCCGCCGAAAGAAATGGCGCCGCTCCAGGCCAGCACGGCGCTAACCCCTGCCGCGGCGGAACCGGTAACGCCGGCCGAAGCGAAGCCGACCAAAACCGACAAGCCGCCCGCGCTTGCCAAAGCCGACAAATCGGACAAGCCCGCCCCGCGCGCGGCGCGTACCGCCAAACCCGCGCGGACTGTCGCCGCCAAGGCCAGCGCGACGGCGCGCACCCGGAGCAAGGCCGCGCCGCCCGCCAGCGTCGAACCGGCGGTCGACACCGACGTCGCCCTGATCTCGGCCATCATCCAGTATTCCGAGCGCCACCGCGGCGAACGCGCACAGCCGGCGCCCTGCACCGGCCCGAAATGCCCGCCAGCACCCCGCCCCTGATGTGGCAAAAAACCACGGCCGCGCTTCCCGGCGCTTGAAAATGCTGGGAAGCCGGCAGCGCGCGGCGCTATACTGTACATAAGCACAGTGGCGTCTCGAGATGAACAG
>DAMABW010000548.1:0-3063 GCA_031999925.1 Massilia sp.
GGCCTCTCGTTCGGCGCGCTGCTGCTGGCCTGGATCTTCAGCGGGCTGATGTCGATGAATCCGCTGGGCGTGTTCGATGCCAAGGGTGCGCGGCCAGACGTGGCGGCGTTCGAGGGCGGCAGTGCGGCGTCGCTGCGCCTGCCCTTGCCGGCTGCCGAAGCGGTGGCGCTGCTGGCGGCGCAGGGGTTCCGGGCGCGCGAACTGGAATGGCGGGTGCTGGGCGGGCAGCCGTACATCCTGGCGCGCGACGGGCGGGCCGGGACGCGCCTGGTCGTCGCCGAACATGGCGGGTATGTCGTGCGCGAGCGCTGGCCCGAGCACGTGCTGTTCGAGGCGGCGCGGCGCCTGCTGCCGCAGCCGATGGCGCGCATCGAGACCTTGGATGCGTACGACGCTTACTACTACAAGCGCCAGGAGCAGTCGATGTACGGCGCCGACGAACGCCGCCTGCCGGTGCTGCGGGCGGTGTTCAACGATCCCGGCCGCACCTGGGTGCACCTGGATGTGTACACGGGTCAAGTGGAGTCGAGCCTGGACAGTTCGGAACGCGTTGGGCGCTGGCTCTTCAATTTCCTGCACAGCTGGGATTTGCCGGCCATGCTCGATGCGGTCTGGTGGCGCGAGACGGTGCTGATTGTGCTGTGCCTTGGCGGGGTGCTACTGAGTGTGACGGCCGTGGTGCTAGGTGCGCGCAGGTTGCGTAAATGGAGCGCCGCACGCTGAACTGTGTGGCGATGCCTATCGTACGGTGGGCACTCCGTGCCCACGCGGAAGCTTGATCGATGTTGGCCTCGTTTGACGCGTGCACGCGGCCCAGACGTAACGCTTCCAGATGATCATTTGTTGGCGCTACCTGGCTTCTGCCAGCGTGGCTTTCATTGCCGATATCGCTGATCGTCGTTCCGCGTGGGCACGGGGTGCCCACCGTACGAGACGTGCCAGCGCAGAGTGCATACGGCGCGTTACGCAGCCCGGCCAATACTCAACGTCGCCGCAAAATGCGCAATCAAAGCCTGCACCTTCGGCACGTGCTGGCGCGTGCGCTGCCAGACCAGGTGCAGCGGCAGCCCGCGCGTGGCCAGTTGCGGCAAGACCTGCACCAGCCGCCCTTCGCGCAACTGCTCTTCGACCAGCCAGGTCGCCAGCTGCCCGATCCCCAGCCCCACCTCGACCGCTGCCACCTGCGCCTCGGCCTGCCCCAGCACGATCCGCCCTTCCACGTGCTGGCGTGCCAGCGGCCCCCGACCGTCGTCGATCAGCCAGGGCGAGGTGCTGCCATCGGCTCGCCCATACAGCACCGCCGCGTGCTGCCACAATTCTTCCAGCGTGTGCGGCGCGCCGTGCAGCGCGATGTAGGCAGGCGAAGCGCAGAACACCAGTTCCTCGTGCCCGAGATAACGGTAGTCGAGCGCCGCCGGCCAGGTGTCGCCGCCGCCGATGCGCACCACCAGGTCCAGGCCATCCTCGACCGGATCGACGAAGCGGTCGGTGAACGACACATGCGGCATCACCTGCGGATGGCGTTCCGCAAAGCCGAGCAAGGCGGGCAGTGCGTGCATCCGCCCAAAGGTAGCGGGCAGGTCGACGCGCAGGCGCCCCGAGGGCGCGATTTCGTCGGCCGAGATGACGCGTTCGGCCGCTTCGAGTTCTTCGAGCACGCGCACGCACACCTTATAGAACACCTCGCCGGCATCGGTCAGTTCCAGGCGGCGCCGGCTGCGGTCGAACAGCGGCTGGCCCAGTCGCTCTTCCAAGCGCGCGACCGCCTTGCCGACCGCCGAGTTGGTGAGATTCAGGCGCACCGCCGCGGCCGTGAAACTGCCGGCTTCCGCCACCGCGACAAAGGTCGCCAAGCCTTTCAGGCGTTCCGACGGTGTCATTTTTCTTAAAGAATTTAGTTCCATATATTCTGCGAATTTATATCCAACACTGGAATTCTATTCTCTAATACGATGCACGGTCTGATTTTGGAACCATGCAATGACTACAACAACATATTCGCCTCCTTCCGTGTCCCGTTCAGGCGGAGCCTCCATTCCCATCCTTGCCGTCGCCGCCTTCGTGATCGTCACCACGGAATTCCTGATCGTCGGCTTGCTGCCGGCGCTCGCGCGCGACCTCGGCATTGCGGTGTCGAGCGCGGGCCAATTGGTCACCCTGTTTGCCATCGTCGTCATGCTGTGCGGTCCCTTCCTGACCGCCTGGCTTGCCAACGTCAACCGCAAGCGCTTGTTCGTGGCGATCCTGGTCCTGTTCGCAGCATCGAACGGCTTGGCGGCGATCGCGCCGAACATCTGGGTACTGGCAATTGCGCGCCTGCTGCCGGCACTCGCGCTGCCCGTGTTCTGGGGCACCGCCAGCGAAACGGCGGCGCAGATCGCCGGGCCAGGTAACAGCGGCAAGGCAGTGTCGACGGTCTACCTCGGTATCTCCGCTGCGATGCTGTTCGGGATTCCGCTCGGCACGCTCGCTTCAAACGCCATCGGCTGGCGCGGCGCCTTTGCCCTGCTGGCGGCGCTGTCGCTGGTGATCGCCGTGCTCATCCAGATCAGCATGCCAACCGTGCGTGCGTCCGAGAAGGTCGCCATCGGCGAGCAGGCCGCCATCCTGAAAAGCCCGTTCTTCCTGGCGAACGTCGCCTTGTCGGTGCTGGTGTTCACGGCCATGTTCGCGGGCTATACCTACCTGGCAGAGACGCTGGAAAAGTCGGCCGGCATCGCGTCGTCGCAGGTGGGCTGGTGGCTGATGGGCTTTGGCGCGGTGGGCCTGTTCGGCAACTGGCTGGGTGGGCGCTGGGTCGACAGCAAGCCACTCGCCACCACTGCCCTGTTCAGCGTGCTGCTGGCGCTGGGCATGGCGGCGACCATGGCGCTGACCGGTTCGCGCGTGTGGTTCGCTTTGGCGCTGGGACTGTGGGGAATTGCGAATACGGCGCTGTATCCGATCTGCCAGATTCGTGTGATGAAGGCGGCCGAGAAGGCGCAGGCGCTGGCCGGGACGATCAACGTGTCGGCGGCGAATGGCGGGATCGCCTTTGGCGCCATGCTCGGAGGCCTGAGCGTA
>DAMABW010000549.1:0-3061 GCA_031999925.1 Massilia sp.
AGCGCGTCCTGCTCGGCGCCGCTGAAGTACTGGGTCGAGGTGGCGAACTGCGGGTTCTGGCGCACCCAGTCCTGGGCAAAGCTGTCGGCCCATTTGTCGAAGGCTGCGTTCGGCTTGACGGCCGCGGCGGACGCGGCCGGCGCGGCAAGGGCTTGCTGCGGCAGGACGGTGGCGGCGATGGCGAGGGGGAGGAACAAGGAGGCACAGGCGGTACGCAGGATGCGCGGCGAGGATACGGGCATGGATGTCTCTTCTAATTGATCGTGCGGCGGGCTGCCGTGACGAAAATCTAACACGGAAGAGTTGGCGCGGACAGTCTTTACGGCTGCGCTGTTCGAGCGTGTGGGACAATCGCGCCATGATCAGCCTGCGCAACCTGGACCTGAATTTACTCAAGGCGCTCGACGCCCTGCTCGACGAGCGCAGCGTCACGCGCGCCGCCGCGCGCCTGAACCTGACGCAGTCGGCGATGAGCGGCACGCTCACGCGCCTGCGCGAGAGCCTGGACGATCCGCTTTTTGTCCGCGCCCAGCGCGGCATCGTGCCGACCGCGCGCGCACTGGAACTGGCGGCGCCGGTCAAGCGCGTGCTGGGCGACATCGAGGCCCTGCTGCAACCGCCGCTGTTCGACCCGGCGGGCGCCACGCTGACGCTGACGATTGCCGCCACCGACTACGCGCTGCGTGCGATCGCGGTGCCCTTCCTCACCGCGCTGAAAGCGCAGGCGCCGATGATGCGCGTGGCGCTGGTGCCAGTGCAGGGCGAAGCGGTGCAGGAACAACTGGAACGCGGCGCGGTCGACCTGGCGCTGGTGACGCCCGGGACCACGCCGCCGGAGATGCATGCGCAGCGCCTGTTCGAGGAGCATTACGTGTGCGCGATGCGCGCGGGGCATCCGGCGGCCCAGGCGGGTGTGTTGACGCTCGACGCCTTTTGCGCGCTCGACCATGCGCTGGTGTCGTACGAAGGCGGCGAGTTCGGCGGCGTGACGGATGCGGCGTTGGCGCGCCTTGGGCGCACGCGGCGGGTGTCGCTGTCGGTGACCTCGTTCCTGGTGCTGCCGGAGATCTTGCGGGGCAGCGATCTGGTGGCGGTGGTGCCGGCCAGGCTGGTGGCCGGACTGGAGGGGCTGGCGGTGCTTGCGCCGCCGCTGGAGATTCCGGGATTTACCAAGGTGGTGGCGTGGCATGCGCGGACGCAGCGCTCGCCCGCGCACCAGTGGATGCGCGAGGTGCTGGTTGGGTGTTTGTAGGGTGGGCCGGGCCGCGCAAGGCACTTGTGCCCACGCTGTATAGGACAGAAGTGCACCACAGGCGCTTTTACGAAGCCACGGGGAGGGGCGTCCCGTGTTTTCAGGCGGTGACACAGCGTGGGCACAAGTGCCCACCCTACAAAAGCGATCAACGCTTGGCGCGCAACGCCGCTCCAGCCAGCCCCTCGATCCATTCCTGGTGCGCATTCAGCATCGGATTCGGCTTCGTTGCGGCCAGTTCCCGCGCCGGCCCCCCGATCTGGGTCTCCTGCGTCAGGATGCGCACCCGCCCGCCCGGCAGATCTTCGAACAGCCAGGCATGGTGCACATCGAGCCGCGCGCCATTGCCGTCAACGCCCCAGCCATGCCAGGCCACGCGCGCCGGCTTGCCGTCGGCCGGCGCAACATATTCGTTCACTTCCGCCTCGATCACGAAGCCGAAGGTGACGAAACGAAAGCGCGCGCCGGGGTTGAGGAATGGCCCGCTGCCGTCGTGGAACACGATGCCCGAAGCATTGCTGTAATACGTCGGCCAGGCCCCGGTATCGTTCAGCTGCGCCCAGGCGCCGGCAGCGTCCAGGCCGGCGACCGTGATCTCGTTCGAGACGTAGTTATCGGTGGTGCCAGGCAGGCAGCCTTGCGGTCAGATGATGTCGCTCATGATGCTCTTCCTTTGTCGATTGGATGAGCGGCATGATGGCGTTGCTTGTGATATTAGTCCAATCGTGTTTTCCGATTCGATACATCGGCGCAATCGATATCACTGCGGATCGGCCACGATGGCCAGCGCCGGCTGCTTGCCCGGACTCCAGCTGCGCGCCAGCCGCCATTCCCTGCCTTCGCCCTCGACCAGCACTTGCCAGTGGGTCGGTTCCAGTCCTTCGACCTTCACGCTGAAGTTGCCGTAGTCGTCGGGCAGCGCATCCAGCGCCAGGTCCTTGTGCGGCTGGGTCGGATGCGCCAGGTGGATGCGAAACGGCGCCAGCATCGGCCGCCCGAAACTGCTCAAGCGGCCGGACAGCGTGCCGGCCTGCGCATCGAAGCGCGCGTCCAGCGCCAGTTGCAGCGCCGTCGCCGCACGGTCGCGGCGCAGGTCCTGGTTGATGGCCTTGCCCTGCTTGTAGTAGTCGTCGACCACCATGGCGTCGGGCTGCTGCACGGCCAGCCAGACGGTGACCGCCGTGGCCACCATCACCGCGACCGGCCCCAGCATGATGAACCACGGCCAGCGGTGCTTGTACCAGGGTTTCGCCGGCGGATTCCTGAAACTGCTTTGCATGATCGACTCCTTTAGCGCGGCACGATGAAGGCCGCTTCTTCGCGCACGGCGATCGATGGATCGTCGACCGCGGTGACCGTGAACGCGATCCGGTGCGAACCGCCCTCGCCGCCCTCGGCGCGCACCCGTACCGGCACGGCACGCGTACTGGCGCCATCGAGCGCCACCACCTCACGGTCGACGATGCGCGCACCGGGCATGCCGTCCACGGACAGGCGATATGCGCGCGCGCCTTCGCCCGTGTTCATCAACTGCAGCCGGTACACGTTCTCGACCTGCCCATCCTCGACCTCGCGCCCCATCGAGCCGCGGTCGCGGATCACGTCCACCTTCAGCGGCGTGCGCAGCGCCAGCGAGGTGCTCATGGCCAGGATCAGCAGCCCTAGCACTGCCGTGTAGCCCAGCACCTTCGGACGCAGCAGGCGGCGCTTCACCTCCCGCGTGCCCCAGCCATGCGCCAGCGCGTTCTCGGTCGCGTAGCGGACCAGGCCGCGCGGCTTGTCCACCTTGTCCATCACGCCGTTGCAGGC